>NZ_JBSFDA010000087.1:0-43801 GCF_053593675.1 Streptomyces sp. NPDC002156
CAGCGCCATCACGCCACCGATGCAGAAGAACGCGAACGACGTCACCAGATACAGCGTGCCGATCGTCTTGTGGTCAGTGGTGGTGAGCCACTTGACGGCTCTGCGGCCGGTGGTGGTGCGGGGTGGGAGCTCGATGGTCTTCACGCCCCGCCTGTGTCCGTGCCCGGTCCGGGCGTCACACTCGGACGACGCGACAAGAATCACGGAAACGGGTGTGACGATCCGCGGACTGCCGGACACCAACGGAGCATGAGCAACGACGAGACCTTCGCCGCTGCCTATCGCGAGCACTACTGGGCGGTCAGCCGCTATGTCGCTCGGCGACTGGACGGCCGTACGAGCGAGGTGGAGGAAGTGGTGGCGGACGTCTTCACCGTCGCCTGGCGACGCCGTACCGATCTGCCCGCGTCCCCGCTGCCCTGGCTGTACGGCGTGGCACGCAACTGCCTGGCCAACGCGGTACGCGGCCAGGGCCGGCGCCGGCGGCTCGTCGACCGGGTGGGCAACGACGAGACGGCGCACGGCAGACAGGTCGTGGCGAGCCCCGACGCCGAGTCGCCGGGCGCCTGGGTGCACGAGGCGCTCGGCCGGCTCACCCCGGCCGACCAGGAGATACTGCGCCTGACGGCCTGGGAGGAACTCGCCGTCGATGAAGTCGCGGTGGCCCTGGGGTGCGGTACGCGCGCGGCGGCGATGCGGCTGCACCGGGCCCGGCGCCGGCTGAGAGCCGAGATCGACCGGATACGCCCCGCGCTCGCCGCCGACGTGAACTCCCCGAAGGAACACGGCCATGCCTGACGAACTCGACCTGCTGCGCGCCGCCGACCCGGTACCGGCGGACGGCCCCCTCTTCGGCGACGGCCCCCTGGACCACGACGCGGAACGCCGCCTGAACCAACTCCTGCACACCAGCGGCCGGTTCGGCCGTGGCCGCGCCCGCTGGACGTGGAGCCTCGCGACCGTCGCCGTCGTCGCGGCGACCGCGCTGGCCCTGCTCCTCGCGGGCCCGAACACGGCCCCGGCGGTGGCCGCACCCCGCCCGCTGCTCGTGCAGGCCGGCTCCACCCCCGTACCCCTGGCCAGGATGGCCGAGATCGCCGACGCGGCGGCCGCGGACGGCTCACCGGAACTCCGGAAGGGCACCCACGTACAGACGTGGAGCATGGGTATGTCGGAGGACAAGCCGCCGATCACGCTCCCCGTCGAGCGCATCGTGCGCTGGCACGCCGACGCGAGCCATACGGAGCTGGTGGTGGCGACCGACCCACAGCATCCCGGCCGACCGGTCCTCAGCGAGGGGGACGGCGAACCCGGCCTGGTCGAGGACGGGCACGTCATCAGCGACCAGACGTTCGGACCGAGCTGGAGCGACGCCCCACCCGAGTCGCCGCCACCGCACGACCCGGAGCGCCTGAAGGCCTACCTCCAGGAGGCACAGCACCAGACCACACCCCTCACCACCCCTGAACTCCTGGACGCGGTCAGGGTGTTGCTCGACCACTGGACCCTCGGCGCCCGCGAGAACGCGGCACTCGCCGCCCTGCTGGCGGACGCGGATGGCCTGCGCCCCGTCGGCCGGGTGACGGACCGACTCGGGCGCCCCGGCCAGGCGTACGTGTACGACGGCCACGGTGCCCGCCGCATGCTGATCCTGGCCCCGACCACCGGCACCGTCCTCGGCCTGGAACTCACCGCGACCTATGCGGAGCCCGAGTGGGGCCTGAAGGTGGGCGACGTCATGGATTACAGCGTCTGGATGCGCTGATCAGGAACCCTCCTCGTCCCACGCCTGCAGCACCGTCTGGTCGACGATCTTGCCGTCGCGGAGGGACAGCATCGAGCCGGCCAGGACTCGGACGCCGTCCGGGTACAGACAGGACTCGGTGTAGGCGACCTGGTCGCCCTGGACGACGACCTGTTCCAGTTTGTGGGTCATGTCCCTGCTGTAGACGTCGTTCAGCATGGTGCTGATCTCGTCGCGTCCGTGCATGACCATCGGGTGGCTGGGCTGGGTGTTGTGGTCGACGACGCGGAGTTCGGCGTCGTCGGCGTAGAGCGACAGCAGGGCCGTCGCGTCCTGTCCTTCGATGCCCCGGCGCAGTGCTTCGGTGTCGAAGGTGTGGCTTGCCGCGGTGCCCATGGTGACCTCCTCCGTGGGGGCGCGGCCCGGTCGGGCGCGGGCCGCGAGGGGCCCCTCCTTCTGAGGCTCCTCCGTCCCGGTGACCTCGGCAAGCGCAGGCAGAAGATGAGCCTGACGAGTGAGGGGGGCGGGGTGGCCGTGTCCGGGGAGGGGCGCGGGCCGTTGCTGAATGCATGATCTCAACACGACGAATCGCCGCCGCCGTTGGTCTCGCCGTCGGCGTCACCGGCCTCGCCGCCCCGCTGGCCAGTGCGGCCCCCGCCGCCGACCAGAACGCGGGCAAGCTGAACCCGATCGCCCAGCTCGACTCGCTCGCCGTGAGCGAGATTCCCGCCCAGTACCACGACGACCTGCCCCGGGTCTCCACCCAGCTCAGCTCGCTCAACCGGCTGAACGACCTCCAGCAGCTGCACCAGGTGACCGACATGGCCGCCCCCGTGACCGGGCTGCTGCCGGGCATCGAGGCCTGACAGACGTAACAGACGCAGCCTTACGAGCAGGAAACGAGGGCCCCCGGCCGCACCGGGCGGCCCTCGCTCTTGTGTGCTACCTCTGCCGGATCGCCGTCGTCGGTTCCGTGCCCAGGAAGTGGAAACCGGGTCTCGGGTGCATCAGGAAGTCGTGGTGGGAGATGTTCCACGCGTAGGCGCCCGCCAGTGAGAACAGGACTCTGTCGCCCGCCCGGAGTCTCGCTACCGGGACCCGGCGGGCAAGTACGTCCTTCGGTGTGCACAGCTGGCCCGCCAGTGTGACCCGTGCCTCCTCGGCCGCCGGGCGGGGCCACGGGTGCGGCCAGGTGTCCACCGGCAGTACCGTGCAGGGCTGGTCGTGGCCCTTCGTCGCCGGGGTGCGCAGATGGTGGGTGCCGCCCCGGACCACCGCGAACTCCTCGCCGTGGCTCCGCTTCACATCCAGCACCTCGGTGGCGTACCAGCCGCAGTACGCGGTCAGCGCCCGGCCGGGCTCGATACGCAGGGTCAGTTCCGGGTACGCCTCGGTCAGCCAGGCCAGGCCCCTGCCGAACGCCGCCCAGTCGAAACGGCGGTTCGGGGCGGCGTAGTCGACGGCCATCCCACCGCCGACGTTCACCTCGCTGATGCGCACCCCGAGCCCCGCCGCCCAGGTCACCACGGACTCCGCCACCGCCAGCTGCTCCCGGGCATCGAGTCCGCTCGCCAAGTGGGCGTGGATTCCGCGCAGTTCGAGCTGGGGGGACGTCCCGTCCGTGAGCGCCCGGAACACCCGCGCGGCTCCGGCCGGGTCCAGGCCGAAGGGGGTCGGCCGACCGCCCATCGTCAGCGAACTGCCCGCCAACGAGCCGTCCGCCACCGGGATGTTGACGCGGACCAGCACCGCCACCCGCCGCTCGGGTCCCACCTGCCGCGTCAACTCGGCGAGCATGCGCAGCTCGTGCTCGCTCTCGACATGGAACCGGTCGACGCCCTGCTTCAGCGCGGCCAACACCTCGTCCGGCGTCTTCCCCGGCCCGCCGAACGCCAGCGGCCGGCCCGGCACCGCGTCGGCGACATGGGCGAGTTCGCCGCCCGAGGAGACCTCGTAGCCGTCGACGTACGGCGCGAGCGCGGCCAGGATCTCCGGCTCCGGGTTGGCCTTGGCCGCGTAGTACAGCTCGACCCGCTCGGGCAGCGCCGCCCTGACCATCGCCGCGTGACCGCGCAGCTCCGTCAAGTCGTAGACGTACGCGGGCAGTTCGTTGGCGGGCAGGGACAGTGCGTGGTCGCGCACGGCGAGGGTCATCGGGTGCTCCGGGTGGTGTCGCGCAGGATGTCCTCGGCGAGCGGGGACGGCAGCCGTACGTATCCTGCCTCGCGGTCCGCCTTGCGCTCCCAGCGGGTGAGAAGGTTTGCCTTCGCGGGCAGCGGTACCCCGGCGAGCAGTGCGGCGAGCCGTGGCGGGCAGCCCGAACGGTCGGCGTAGGACCGGAGCGTGTCGCGCACTCGCGCCCACAGTGCGGCCTCGGCCTGTGGGTGCAAGTCGGCCAGGGCGGCGAGGAGTTCGGCGATGTGGTTGACGAGCAGGCAGTAGACGACCCGGTCCCAGCCGCGCTCCGCGTCGTACGTCATCGGGCCCGCGACCTCTGCCGGTACGGCGGTCAGTGTGTCGGTGTGGTGCTCGGGGACCAGTTTGGTGCCCTCCAGGTCCCGGAAGAGGACCTGGGCGGGGCGGCCGTCGGCGCCCACGCAGATCAGCACGTTCTGGAGATGCGGTTCCAGGACGAGGCCGTGGTCGAAGTAGGCGGCCAGCACGGGCGGGACGAGCAGTTCGAGGTACGCCGACCACCAGTCGAGGGCCGTGTCCGGGTCCGCGTCGGTGAGCAGCCGGGAGATGTGCGCGGCGCTGGACGGATACTCGTCGGCAACCGCCGCCGCCAGCAGGGGAGTTGCCCCAGGCGCGAGGCGTCGGGGCAGGCCCTCGCGGACGATCACGCCGAAGCCCTCGAAGAGGTCGCGGTCCGGGGTGCCGTCGGGGCCGGGCAGCGCCAGCGTGCGGTAGGCGGGCTCGCGGAGCACCGCGCTGCCGGGGAAGCGTTCGGCCAGCTCCGCGAGGGCCGGGGCGAGGGCGCGGGTGAGGGCGACTGCACCGGACAGCTCGTAACTGCTGTTCTTCCGTAGGCAGTTGGTGATCCGGACGTTCAGGCTGAACTTGAGGAAGGTCTCACCGTCGTACAGGGTCCGCACGGACGCGGTCGCGGCGAACGGGCGTCCGCCCGGGCCGAGGTCCAGGATGTCGCCGCGCTCCAACGCGGCCCGCAGCAGTGGGTGTTCGCGCAGGGTCTCGTACTGCCAGGGGTGCGTCGGCAGCAGCCGGTAGCCGTCGGGGACGTCCGTGCGCTGACCGTCCAGCGCGGCGGCGGCCCAGGGAGCGGCGCTCTCCTCGGCGATCAGATGGGCGCGTACGGCGAGATGCCGCAGCGGGAAGACGGCCCCGGTCTCCGGCGCGTACGCCGCCCAGGCGCGCGGGCAGCCGGTGCGGGCCTTGGGTGTTGGGTGGAAACGGTGGCCGAACAGCAGGGACTGCTCGGAGGCGAGATAGGCGGCGAGATGGGAGGTGGGGTGGGAGGTGGGGTGGTTGACCGGCCGTGCGGCGGGGCGCTCGTGGGCGAGTGCGGTCGTGATGGCCTGGTGGCTGGAGGTGATCTGTTCCAGGAACTCGTCGTTGCGTTCCCCGGTGCGCAGGGACAGTTCGTCGCGCGTGTACTCGGCCAGCCGCCGCCAGTCGACCACCGCCCAGCCGTCGCCGGTCTGTTCGCTGACCGGGCCGGTGAAGCGGTGGGCGCCCAGGAGGGACGTACGGCGGAGGCTGACCCGCAGGAGAACTCCGCGGCGGGGGAGGCGGAGCAGGAGATGGCCGTTGTCGACGACGGTCTGGCGTTCCGGGCCCGACACCTCGCGCAGCAGGCAGTTGAGGAGGGTGTGGGTCACCACGTCGTCGGCGGTGGGGAGTTCGGCGACAGGCAGTTCGGCAGCAGGCAGTTCGGCGGTGGTGGTGGCGGGCGAGTCGGTCAGTGAGGGCATCAGCGGCTCCAACGGGCGCGGTGCGAGCGGGGGTTGGGGAGGAAGAGGGAGGCGAGGACGGTGAGTGCGGCGGCGCCACTGCCGGTCAGTACCGGCGCGGCCGGGCCGAAACGGGCGCTGCCCACTGCCGCAGCGAGGCCGGCGGCGACCGCGCCGGCCTTGGAAAAGAACTCCAGCGCGCCGAACATCCCGCCGGGCGCACGGCCCTTGGCGCAGTCGGCGGCCAGCACGGACAGGGACACCAGGCCGAACGTGAGCCCCACCCCGAGGACCAGCCGTACGGCGATAAGCGCGGTCAGCGAGCCCGCCACGCCGTGTCCGGCGAGGCCGAGCGCGATGAAGGCGAAGCCGAGGACGATCCCGGTCCGGGGCCGGTCCCGGACGGCGGAGTGCACGGCCAGCGCCGACACCAGATAGACCAGGTGGGGGAGGGCGAAGAGGACGCCGGACAACGTGGCCGACGTACACGGCAGTCGGTCCTCGACCAGAGAGATCAGATAGGGGAAGGAGATGACGGTGGAGAACACGAACGCGAACTCCAGGGCGTACAGGGTGCGCAGGGAGACCACCGGCGCGGCGGAGGGCGCGGTGGTCTCGGGTATGGACTCGGGCGCCTGCTCCTCGCTCGGCTCGGGGAGCGCGGCGAGCAACAGGGCGGCGGTCAGCGGGAGTACGGCCAGCAGTGCGTACTGGCGGTGCGGCGACAGCCAGCCCGACAGCGCGCCGACGACGATCGGCGCGACGACCAGGGCGGCCCGGGCGCTGCCCTGCATCAGGGTGAGCGCCTTCGACAGGGCAGGGCCCTCCAGCGCGGCCCCCAAGTAGCCGTTGGACGCGGCGAACGTGCCGCCGAGGATGCCCTGAAGGATCAGCGCCACAGTGAACGTGGCCAGCGAGTCCGCCCAGCCGGCGAGCAGAAAGGCGACGGCGAGGCCCAACTGGGCGCGCAGCAGCAGCCGTTTGCGGCCGTAGCGGTCGGCGAGCCTGCCCCAGAGGGGAGCGCCGAGCGCGCCGAACACCGTCGGGACGACATACAGCACCCCGGCCCAGCGTGCGGAACGGTCGCCCAACTCCGGGAGGATCTCGGTGAGATACGGGGGAAGACCCAGGGCGGCGAAGGACGCGACGAAGTAGCAGGCGGCCACCGCGTGCACATGGCCGCGGCCGAACGAGGAGCGTCTCGGCAGCCGCCAGGCGGCCTCGGCACTCATACCGAATCCCCTGCCTGGAGAAGGTAGTTGGGGCCGGTGGTGTAGTGCTTGTTGATGTCGGCGGCGCCCGAACGGTCCTTGCTGAGCAGGGTTCCGGCGCTGACCATCGCCTTCACGGGCAGGTGCGGCGAGTCCAGGATCCGGCTGCGCAGTACGGTGGCCGGGGTGCCGCCGAGCCGGTCCACGGCCTCGGAGAGCCGGTCGCGGACCAGCCCCAGCAGCGTGGGCAGCGGTGCGCGGCCGTGCCGGGCGAGCCCGAACGCGTAGGCGCCCGCGCACAGATGGACGGTGATGGTGGCGAACACGTCGGCGACCGGCCCGTCCTCGGTGCCGTAGGTCCGCGCGTCGTCGAAGCCCCACGGCCCCGGCAGAGCGGCGGCGAGCCGGTCGGTGTTGAGGCGCGGCCCGTCGTTGTCCTTGAACAGCAGCCGCACCCGGCCCTGTTCGGGCCCCAGGACCAGCGACACGTTCTGCTGATGCGACTCCAGGGCGATTCCGAGGCCGAAGAGGGTGGTCTGCCAGTCGAAGAGGAGGGTGAGGCAGGAGTCCAGCAGGGCGAGCGGGTCGCCGCCGTGGAAGCGGTCGGCGAGCTGGTCGACGACCAGCCGTCCGCCGGGTGCCTCGGCCAGCAGGGCGGCCAGCGGGACGACGGCCGTGTCGTCGAGGCCGGCCGGGTAGCGGCGGCACAGGACGGCGAGGAGTTCGTGTCCGGCGTGCGCGTACGTGGTCTCGTCGGCGTGCAGAACGGTGTCCCGGAAGCGGGGCTCGCGCTCGACGACCCGCTCGATCAGCCGCTGCCCGGCGGCGCCGTCGGCGAGCGTGCCCGGCTTGATGGAGCGCCGGTTGCGCAGCCCCAACGTGGCGGTGGCCAGGGGGAGTTTGAGGTGCAGGGTGGGATCGGCGGCCACCGCGACGGTACGCATCGACAGCGTCGGCACCACTTCGAGGTGCCCGTGGTCGGCGAGCCGGGCGCGTCCCGCGAGGCCGGTGACCCGCATCGCCTCGTCGAGCGGGGCACCGACGGTCAACGGGTGCACGGGCAGGGCGATGTGAGTGCCGCTCAGATCCTCCATACCGAGCACAGCGGGCGTCGGCCAGCCCTCGGGCAGCGCTCCCGCAAGGGTCACCGCCTCCCGGGGCACGGCGAGCCAGCGCAGCGCGAAACGGGGGTGGAACTCCGGCGCGTACGCCCGCAGTTGCTTCTCCGTCAGCCCGGACCGGCCACGCGCGGTCGGATACACGGGATGGTCGATCCGGGCTGCGAGGGCGTCGTACGCCAGGGAGGCCGTCAGGCCCGTCCAGCGTGCGGGGTCGGTGCCATGACGGCCCGTCAGTCGCTCGGTGATCTCGTCCTGGGTGGCGTCGTGCAGCCGCAGCGTGGCCAGGGTCTGTCGGCACTCCTCGGCGAAGGCGTGGAAGCCGTCGCGGTCCACGGGGTCGGCCAGCGCGCGGAGTTCGGCGAGCACGGTGTCGTACGAGGTCAGCTCGGCGCCGTCCGACTCGCGTACGAGCAGCGGCAGTCGGGCGGCGTACACGCACTGGAAGCCGTCCTCGGTGAGCGGCAGCAGCAGGGCGTCGTCGGTGTCCGTCGGCAGGCGCAGCCAGATGCCGTCCGGGCGGTGGGTGAGCGTGCCCCGGGTGCGCAGACCGACGACGTCCTCGCGGAGCAGGGCGCTGAGGACGCGGGTGAGCAACTCGGCTCCGGCGTCGGCGGTCACGGCTGGACCTCCCAGCGCTGCGCCGCCAGGAACTCCGCCGACACCCGGTCGACCGTCGGCTGGTCGGTGCCGGTGGCCCGCAGGACGCCCACATAGTCGCGGTTGGTGCGGTACAGCTCGTGCCGCTCACCCACCGCGCGCAACGGACGGTACGTCAGATGGACGCCGTCCACGGTGAGTTCGGTGGCCGGGGGAGCCGAGGTCAGCGTGCCCGCGCGGTCGGCGCACGGGTACTCCAGCCGGGCGGCGCCGTCGCGTCGGACGCCGAGGTCGGCCGGGAGCGGCTCGCCCAGATGGGTGCGCAGGATGTGCTCGAAGAGCGGGATCTCCAGGAGCCGGGACAGCAGCAGGTCGACCTGGTCGCCGATGGCACGGTAGTTGACCTCGATGATCCGGGCGCGTCCCTCGTGCAGCACGAACTCGGTGTGGCACGCGCCGAACCCGACGCCCAGCGCGTCGAGTTGGGCCAGTATCTGGGCGACGACCGGCTCTGGGTGGGCCGGTACGAAGACGAGCCGCTCCTCGATGAAGTACGGGGGCGGCGACACGTCGGTGTGGAAACCGCCCAGGACGTGCCGGACGCTGCCGTCGCCGAGCGTCTCCAGGGTGTACAGCTCGCCGGGCAGATACTCCTCGACGACCAGCACGGCACCCGGCCGACGCGCGAAGATCTCCGTGGCGCGGGCCGCCAACTCCTCGGCGCCGCTGACGAGTACGACGTCCTCGCTGGCCACACCCTCACGCGGCTTGAGGACGCACGGGTACGGCGCGGCCGACGCGACAGGCTCGATCGGACCGGACTCCGTCAGCTCGGCGGACCACACGGTGTCCACGCCCGCGGCGGCGAGCCGGCGCCGCATCTCGGCCTTGTCCTTGCAGGCCAGAGCGGCCCGCCAGTCCTTGCCGGGCAGGCCGAAGTAGTCGGCGGCCAGGGCGGTCTGGGTCTGGAGATGGTCGCTGTTGCTGAAGACGGCGTCGGGCCGGTGATGCGTGGAGATCCGGGTGATGACGGCCCGGAAGTCCCGGACGTCGCACTCCAGGATCTCGACGTCCGGGTACACGGCCCTATGGGCGTCGGGCTGGTCGGTCAGCACGGTGACGTCCAGGCCGAGTTGGGCGGCGGCGGGCAGAAAGCCCTCGGTGACCGAGTCAGTGGGATTGAGAGCGAGCAGGTACAGGCGGCGCATGGTGTGTGGAACAACTTCCGCTAGCGGGTGGGGGGTGGGGCCCAGATCGGGGGTTCGGGCCGGGGGCCCGGGGGCGGGGCGCGTGCAGAAGGGCGTGCCCCGCCCCCGTACAGCGGGAGTTACTCCTTGGGGAGCCGCACACCGGTGGCCTTGGCCACGTCGGCGAGCATCTGCTCGGCGGCCTGGACGCCGATGCCGGACATCCAGATCTCGTCCGGGACCTCGAAGACCTTGCCGTTCTTGACGGCGGGCAGGCTCTTCCAGACCGGGTTGGTGACGACCTGCTGCTTCTGGGTCTTGTCCTCGGTGTCGGCGGCGGTGACGAAGACCAGGTCGGCGTCCGCCTGGTCGATCTGCTCCGGGCTGACGTCCTTCATCGTGACCTCGGGGTCGGTCGAGACCTGAGACTTGGGCCGGAGCAGGCCGATGTCGCCCAGGACGACACCGCTGTAGGAGTTGGACTGGTAGAGGCGCGTCGGACCGGCGATGAAGCGGACCACGGACGCCGTCGGCATGGTGCCCTTGTCCTTCGCCTTGATGGCCGCACCGAGCGCCTTGGCCCGCGTCTCGTACTCCTTGAGCTTGGCGGCGGCCTCGGTCTCCAGGCCGAGGGCCTCGGCGTGCACCTTCAGGTTCTGCTTCCAGACACCGCCGGTGGTCTCCGTGAAGACGGTCGGCGCGATCGCGCTGAGCTTGCTGTAGACGGCCTCGTGGCGGACCTTCGAGGACAGGATCAGATCGGGCTTGAGCGAGGCGATCAGTTCGAGGTTCGGCTCCAGGAGCGGACCGACGTCCTTCGTGCCGCTCAACTCGCCCTTCAGGTACGTCGGGAAGCCGCCCTCGGACTTGAAGTGCGGGGCGACCGCGCCGACCGGGTCGATGCCGAGCAGCGTCACGTCGTCCAGCTCGCCGGTGTCGAGCACGACGACCCGCTTGGGCTTGGCGGGGATCTTCACCTCGCCCATGACGGTCTTGAGGGTGCGAGGGAATCCGGCGGTGTCGGCGGCGGCCCGCGCCGTCGTGTCCGTGCTCTTGTCGTCGGACTCGCCGCTGCCGCAGGCGGCGAGCACGGCGGTGCCGAGTACGACGGCGAGGAGCAGGGCGATGAGCCTGCCGAGGCGGCCGAACCGGCCGATTCCGGGCAGGGAAGGGGTGTTGCGCATGAGGGGGGTCGGTCTTTCTGTCGATTGGGGTGGTGCGGGTGGGTCACGCGGTCGCGGCGGAGTGCCGCACCGCGCTGCCTCTGGGGACGACCAGCGGGGTGCCGGTCTCCGGGTCCGGTATGACCCGGCAGTCCACGTCGAACACGGACTTGACCAGCTCCGCGTCGAGCACGTCGGCGGGAGCGCCGGCGGCGGCGAGGCGGCCGTCCTTGAGGACCACCATGTGGTCCGCGTAGCGGGCGGCCTGTCCGAGGTCGTGCAGCACCATCACCACGGTGCGGCCCGCCTCGGCGTGCAGGGCGGCGACCAGATCGAGTACGTCGAGCTGGTGCCGGAGATCGAGGAAGGTGGTCGGTTCGTCGAGCAGGAGCAGCTCGGTGTCCTGCGCCAACGCCAGGGCGATCCAGGCGCGTTGGCGTTGTCCGCCGGAGAGCCGGTCGACGGGCTGGTCGCGCAGGCCGGTCGTGCCGGTGCGCTCCAGGGCCTCGTCGACCGCCCGCTGGTCGGCCGTCGACCAGGGGGCCAGCAGCCGCTGGTGCGGATACCGGCCGAGCCGGACGAGCGCCTCTACGGTGATCGCCTCCGGGGTGACCGGCTGCTGCGGCAGCAGCCCCATCCGCAGGGCCAGCGTCTTCGCGGACATCCGGTGGATGTCGGAGCCGTCCAGGGTGACGGTCCCGGCGGCGGGCGAGAGGAGTCGGCTCAGCCCTCTCAACAGGGTTGACTTCCCACAGGCGTTGGGGCCGACGATCGCGGTGACGGCGCCGCCGGGCAGGGTGAGGTCGAGTCCGCCGACGACGAGCCGGTCGCCGTAGCGCAGGTCGAGAGCCTCGGTGCGCAGCTGGTTGAGAGTGTCCGGCCGGGCGGTCATGCGTGACTCCTGTGAACGGGCTTGCTCTGACGGAACATCAGCACCAGCAGCCAGGGCGCGCCGAGCGTGGCGGTGACCGCCCCGACCGGCAGCCCCTCGACGGGCAGCAGATGCTGGACGACCAGGTCGGAGGCGAGCAGCAGTACGGCACCGGTGAGACCGGCCAGCGCGAGTGAGACGGCGGTCGGCGGGCCGGTGAGGAAGCGGACGATGTGCGGCACGGCGAGCGCCACGAACGTCACCGGTCCGGCGAGCGCGGCGGCCAGTGACGCCAACACGACGGCGACGAAGAGGAGTTGGAGCCGGGCGGCGGAGGTACTGAGCCCGAGGGCGCCCGCCGAGTCGTCCCCGAGGTCCAGCACGGCGAGCCGCCGGTGCAGTACGAGGGTGACGGCGAGCGCGGCCACCATGGCGCCGCCCGCTCCCCACACCTCCGTCCACGTCCGCCCGTACACCGAACCGGTGGTCCACTGGAGCGCGGAGCCGGCCAGCTCGGCCGGGAAGCGCACGATCAGCAGGTTCACGGCGGCGGCGAGCCCCGCCTGCACGGCGAGCCCGGTCAGCACCAGCCGCGTCACGGCGACCCCCGAACGCCAGGCGAACACGCCGAGCAGCAGGGCCGAGAACAGCCCCCCGGCCAGCGCGCCGACAGGGATCAGCGTCTGCGAGGCCCCGGCCGCGAGGAGCGAGACGGCGCCGAGCGAGGCCCCGCCGGTCACGCCCATGACGTCGGGCGAGGCCAGCGGATTCCGGAACAGCCGCTGCAGCACACACCCGGCGACACCGAGCCCGGCCCCGGCGGCGATCGCCGCGAAGGCGCGCGGCGCCCGGAACTGCTGTACGACCAGGACGTCCCCGGAGTCCCCGAGCCCGACCAGCGCCCGCAGCGCGGTACCGGCCGGCATGCCCATCTCACCGGTCGTCAGGGCGACGGTGAGCAGCACGAAGAGGGCGACGAGACCGCAGCCGGAGTACAGCAGCACGCGGCGGCGCGGTCGGAGCCGGGAGTCGGACGTCGTACGGGCGAATACGGCGGCGCTGGTCATGAGGCCGCCCTCCGGGCTGTACGGATGGCGGTCGTGGCGGAGTTCATCGGGCCACCTTCCGTGCCAGCAGCGCCAGCAGAGGCGCGCCCAGGAACGCGGTCACGATGCCGACCTCCAGTTCCGAGGGGCGGATCACCAGACGGCCCAGGACATCGGCCGAGAGCAGGAGAAGGGGCCCGGCGATCAGACAGCCGGGGACCAGGAGGCGGTGGTCGCCGCCCAGCAGCGGACGTACGAGGTGAGGCGCCGCGAGGCCGATGAACGCGATCGGGCCCGCCACCGCGACAGCAGAACCGGCCAGCAGGACGACCGCGATACCGCCCGCGAGGCGGATCCGGGCCACCGGGACACCGAGTGCCTGGGCCGAATCGTCGCCCAGGGCAAGGGCGTTGAGGGCGGGGGAGACCGCCAACGCGGTCAGCAGGCCGAGCAGCAGCGAGGGCAGGACCGGCCAGAGGGTGGTGAGGGTGCGGCCGGAGAGGGAGCCCGCCAGCCAGAAGCGGGCCTCGTCCAGGGTGCGCTGGTTGAGGAGCATCACCGCCGACGTCCAGGAAAGCAGGACCAGTTGGAGGACGGTGCCGCCCAACGCGAGCCGTACCGGGTCGAGGTCGCCTGCCCGGCGGGCCAGCGCTTGGGCGAGCAGGGCGGCGCCCGCAGCGCCCGCGAAGGCGAACCACACATACTCGACAGGGTCGTTGAGCTTCAGCGCGAAGATCGCGACCACCACCGCGAATCCGGCACCCGCGTTGATCCCGAGGGTGGTCGGTGAGGCGAGCGGATTGCGGGTGATGCCCTGGGCGACCGCCCCGGCGACCCCGAGCGCCGCGCCGACCGCGAGCCCGATCACCGTACGTGGCAGCCGCAGCCCGGTCACCACGAGCGCGTCTCTCCCCTGGGCGTGGCCGAACAGCGCGTCGGTCACCGTCGACAGGGGCACCGAGCGCGCGCCGAGGGCGAGACTCAGCGCGGAGATCAGGGCCAGGGCCCCGAGTCCGGTGAGAAGGATCGGGAGGTGCCTCAGGGCACGGAAGGGCACACCGGTGGTCGCACCGGTCGGTGCGCCCCGTTGGGTCGCAGTCACGAGCCGGGAGCTTAGGTTAGGCATGCTTTACTTTTCAACCAGCCGTGGAAGCGCTGTGACGTGCATGGTCCTTGATCATCGACATAAGGGCACCCCGGTAACCGCCTTGCGATCTTGCCAGTAAGGTAAGCCTTGCCTATCTAACCCCACCCGCACCTCTCTGCGCAGGAGTACCGATGAGCGTCGCCCTTGAGACCCCGCCGGCCACCGCCGCCGCGCGCGTGCTCGGCGGCGCCTATCAACGCCTCGCGGACATCTGCGAAGTGCTCAGCGTGCAGGTCGCGCGGCCAGGTGTGACGTGCCCTCAAGCGGGCGTCACCGGAGCCGAGTTGACGGACAGTCACGAGGCTCTCGGCGCCTTCGTAGAGGCCGAGACGGCACGGATCCAGGAGCGTTACGGGCACACCGCCCGCCCGCATGTCGCCGCGTCCCGCGCCCTGCACGACTACGCCTGGTCGGTCGGCCTGCTGATGAGCGGCGTCTGGTACCTGGAGCGCCGCGTGCCACGCGTCCGGCCCGAGGACGTACGGCTGGACCTCGCCACCGGGGAGTACAAGATCACACCGGGTTCCTACTTCTCCTGCCTCCCCGGGGACCCCGCCGCCACCCTCCCCGGAGTCACCGTGCTCCCGCACGAGGACGCGCTGCGGACCGAGTTGCGCTCGGCCGTCGCCGACCACATGGCCCCGCTGCTCACCGCACTCGGCCCGGTCGCCCGTCGGCGCTCGCGCGCCCTGTGGGGCCTGGTCTCCGACGACCTCGTCTCCGGGATCTGGTACCTCGGGCGCGTCCTCGGCCGCGAGGGCGACGCGATCCGCGCGGCCACCGAACTGCTGCCCTCCGCGGTCGCCCCGTACCCCGGCGGCGCCGACTTCCGCCATCTCACCGACACGTCCGGGCAGCGCCACCCGACCCGTACCCGCGCCGGCTGCTGCCTCTACTACACGATCCGCCCCGACGAGGCCTGCTCCACCTGCCCCCGCACCTGCGACTCGGAACGCCTGCGCAGGCTGGAGAGCTGAGCGCTGCCCGCAAGCCGTGTGCTCAGCCGGTGGTCGCCAGGAACTGGGTCGCCGCCAGCTCGGCGTACAGCGGGTCCCCCGCGACGAGTTCACGATGGGTGCCCACAGCCCGTACCCGCCCCGCGTCCATCACCACGATCCGGTCCGCCATCGTCACCGTCGACAGCCGGTGGGCGACGACGAGAACAGTCGTCGTACGGGCGACATCCGCGACCGTGTCCCGCAGCGCGGCCTCGTTCACCGCGTCCAGCTGCGAGGTCGCCTCGTCGAGCAGGAGCAGCCGGGGGCGGCGCAGCAGCGCACGGGCGATGGCCACCCGCTGGCGCTCACCGCCCGACAGCTTGGTGCCACGATGCCCGACCAGCGTGTCGAGGCCGCGCGGCAGCCGGGACACCAGACCGTCGAGCCGGGTCGTCTTCACGACGCGCGTGACCGCCTCCTCGTCCGCCTCCGGATTGCCCAGGACCAGGTTGTCGCGCAGCGAGCCCGACAGTACTGGCGCGTCCTGCTCGACATAGCCGATGGCGGACCGGAGTTCGGTCAGCTCCCAGTCGGCGGCGTTCCGGCCGTCGAGCGTGATCACGCCGGACTCGGGGTCGTAGAACCGTTCGATGAGCGAGAACACGGTGGTCTTGCCCGCTCCGGACGGGCCGACGAACGCCGTCATGCCCCGGGCCGGCACGGCGAACGTCACGCCGTGGTGGACGTACGGCAGATCGTCGTCGTAGCGGAAGCGCACCTCCTCGAAGGCGAGCGCCGCCGGTTCGGCGTCGGCGGCCGGGAGGGGCGCCGGGTGGGCCGACGACGGTTCGGCGGGCAGGGCGAGGGCCTCCTGGATACGGGTGAGGGCCGCCGCACCCGTCTGGTACTGCGTGACCGCGCCGACTACCTGCTGGATCGGCGACATCAGATAGAAGACATAGAGGAGGAACGCGACCAGCGTGCCGACCTCGACCGCGCCCGTCGCGACCCGCGCACCGCCGACCGCGAGCACCGTGATGAACGCGATCTGCATGGCCAGGCCCGCCGTGTTGCCCGCCGCAGCAGCCCACTTGGCGGCGCTCACGCTCTGCCGCCACGACTCCTCGGCCGCCGCGTGCAGGTTCCGCTCCTCGCGGTGCTCGGCGCCGGACGCCTTGATCGTGCGCAGCGCGCCCAGCACCCGTTCCAGCGAGGCACCCATGACACCGACCGCGTCCTGCGCCCGTCGGCTCGCCTTGTTGATACGCGGCACGATCACCCCGAGCACGGTCCCCGCGCCCAGGATCACGGCGAGGGTGACGCCCAGCAGCACCGGGTCCACCAGGCCCATCATCACGATCGTCGCGACCAGGGTGAGCCCGCCGGTGCCGAGGCCGACGAGCGAGTCGGTGGTGACCTCGCGCAGCAGGGTCGTGTCGGACGTGACGCGGGCCATCAGATCGCCGGGCTCGGTCCGGTCCACGGCCGGGATCCGCAGCCGCAGCAGATAGGAGGACAGCGCCCGCCGCGCCCCCAGCACCACGGACTCGGCGGTCCGCCGCAGCACGTACGAACCCAGCGCGCCCAGCGCCGCGTTGGCGACGACCAGCGCCGACATCAGCAGCAGGGCCTTGGTGATCGTCCGGTCGTGGGACAGATCGTCGATGAGCCCCCGCGCCACCAGCGGCAGTGCCAGCCCGGCGGCCCCCGTGGCCAGCGAGAGCAGGGCGCCCACCAGCAGGGTCCACCGGTGCGGCCGTACGTATCCGAGGAGCAGCCGCCAGGCGGGCGGAGCGGGGTTCGGCTCTGCGATGCTCACGAGGCTCCTCGGCGGGCAGACGGGCGGGAGATTTCACCCTACGTCGGTGGCCGGGGGAGCGACGAAGTAGTTATTTCTGCCCGTTCTCCGTGTGCTCCTCGTGCAGCGCCCGCCAGTCCAGCGCCGTCGCGAGGACGAGAGGAGGCGTGTCCCCGCTGGGCAGACAGTCGCCGAGCATGCCGGCCAGTACCTCGCCCGGGCCGAGTTCGAGATACGTGGTCACCCCGTCCTGCGTCAACAGGCCTACCGCGTCCGCGAATTGGACCGGCTCGCGCAGCTCGCGCACCCAGAACTCCGGTGTGCACGCCTCGTCTTCGCCGACCGGTTTCGCCGTGATGTCGGAGATCAGGGGGAGGCGTGGGGCGCGCAGGTCCAGCGTCCCCAGAGTACGGCGGTATTCGGCGAGGAGCGGTTCGAAGTGCGGCGAGTGGGCTGCCACATCGGTACGCAGGACCCGCGTCCGCCGACCGCGCCTCTCCCACTCCTCCTGTACGGCCGTCACCGCGTCCCGGTCGCCCGAAACCACCACCGCCCGGGGCCCGTTGACGGCCGCGACCACCACGCCGGACCCCGGGCGCAGCTCCTCCGGGGACGCCTCCACCGCCGCCATCGCACCCCCCTTCGGCAACGCGCCCATGAGCCGCGACAGCGTGCCCACCGCACGGCAGCCGTCCGCCAGCGAGAACACCCCGGCGGCATGGGCGGCGGCCATCCGCCCGGCCGAGTACCCGAACAGCACGTCCGGGCGCACACCCCAGCTCTCCAGCAGCCGGTACTGCGCGACCTGGAGCGCGAAGATCGCCGGATTCCCGAACGCGATCCGGTCCAGCAGCGCGGCCGTGCGCGTCCCGGCCTCGGCGAACATCACGTCCAGCAGCGGCACGTCCAGATACGGGTCGAGCCCCGCGCACACCTCCTTCAGCGTCGCCGCGAACACCGGGAAGCTGTCGTGGAGTTCACGCCCCATCCCTGGCCGTTGCGACCCGGCGCCCGAGAACAGGAACGCGGTCCGGCCGCCAGGAGGCCTCTGTCGTACGGGAGTCGGCCGCGCGGCAGCTGCTCCCTCGGGCAACGGCCGGACCGGAGCGGTCAGTTGAGCGATCACTTCCTCGGCCGACGAGCACACCACGATCCGCTCCAGGTCCCCGGGGTGCAGGAAGCCCTCGTCCCGCGCGTGTTCCAGGAACGCCAGCAGCGGGCGGTAGAAGCCGTACGGGTCGAGCAGCAGACACGGCTTGCGGTGGATGCGCAGCTGCGCCCAGGCCAGCGCCTCCAGCAGCTCCTCCGCCGTACCGAGCCCGCCCGGCAGCGCCACGAATGCGTCGCCCAACTCGGCCATCCTCGCCTTGCGTTCATGGATGTCGGTCACCACCTCCAGCTCGCTGAGGCCGGTGTGCGCGATCTCGTACGGCAGCATCCGGCGCGGTACGACGCCCGTGACCTTGCCGCCGCCGTCCAGTGCTGCGTCCGCGAGCGCGCCCATGAGGCCGGTGCGGGCCCCGCCGTAGACGAGGCGCAGGCCCGCCTCCGCGAGGGCGCGGCCCAGGTCGGCGGCGGTCTCCCGATGACCGGGGCGGTGTCCGGGGGAGGCGCCGCAGAAGACGGTGACGGTGTGAACCGAGGTCACAACGGTGGCGGAAGTCGCGGCGTTCACAGAGGTCACGGCCACAGTCCGTACCCCCGAGTGAGGACGGAGTGCGGGTCGTAGCGGTGCTTCGCACGGGCCAGGGCCTCCCAGGCGGGGCCGAAGTGGGCCCGCCAGTCCCCGGAGGTCATCGGCACCGCGCTGGTCGGGTGCAGGACACCGCCGAGGTCGCGCGCCCGCTCGTACAGCGCCCGGTTGGCGGCGACCGCCTCCCGTACGTTCTCGGGGGCGCCGGGCGGTGCCGTGCGCATCAGGGAGAGCAGGCACAGGAGTTCGCCCGGCGGCCTGCGCAGCAGCGGGGCGCGCAGAGCCCGGGAGGTGAGGGGGCGCAGCTGGACCACTCCGCAGGCGCGCAGGCCGGTCTGCGCGTGGTCGGCCAGTACCGTCGGGACGAACGCGGCGGCGGCCTCCTCCGGGAGGAGGAGCGTGAGCCAGGGGTGCGGGCGCTGCCACTCGCCCGTGGTGCGCAGGATCCGCTCGTCGCGGTCCATGCGGCGCAGGAACTCCTCGTACGAGAGGTTCTCGATCTCCTCGGCGTCCCGGTCGTGTTCGAGGCCGCCGGTCAACAGGGTGTCGTCGACGGGGAGTTGGCCGGTGTGCGGGGCCACGGCCTCGATCATGTAGTCCCAGGCGCCGTCGAGCGCGGGTCGTGCCTGGCCGCACACATGGCTGAAGCGGTCGTCGCGGGCGAGGGCGCGCTGGTCGGCGAAGAACGTGCCGGGTGTGTGGTGGTAGAGGCGGAAGCGGCGGACCAGGGCGGGTACGGGGACCAGGTCGAGCGTGGCGCGCACTATCAGCGCGCACTGGCCGAGGCCCGCCAGCACGGCGTCGAACAGGTCCCGGTGGCGCTCGCGCGAGCAGGTCACCTCCTCGCCGGCGCCCGTGACGACGTCCAACTCCCTCACGTGGTCGGCGACCAGACCGTGCCGGTGACTGGAACCGCCCAGGCCCCCGGTGCTCAGCAGCCCGCCGACGCTGCCGCCGAGATGGTCGGGGAGCACGGGCGGGGTGAGCCCCTCGGCGAGGGCGGCCCGGACGACCTCGCTCCAGCGGGCGCCCGCTCCGGCGGTCACCGTCCGTGCGGCGGGCGTACAGCGCACCTCGTTCAGGGCGCTCAGGTCGACGACGTACCCGCCCTCGGCCTGGCCCTGGCCGTAGACGGAGTAGCCGCCGCCCCGGGCGCTGACCGGCAGCCCGCGCGGGCCGGCCACCGCGACGAACTCGCGGAGCGCGGCCACGGACGGGGGCGAGAACACGCCGAGCGGCCGTGAACCGACGATATGGCCGAAGTCGTCGGCGGCCGGGACTGTTTTCGCGGCGTCCCCGCCGGCCGACTCCGGGAACGGAACCAGGTAATCCGACCGGGGAATGACGTTTGCTATCCCTTTCACGCGGCACGCCCCAGCATGCCGGGATCGAAAACCGGTCCAGACACCCGTTTCTCGAAAGTTTCGGTGAACACGCGGCTCTGCAGAATGCCGTGTTCGGCATGGCGCAGGGCGATCAGGGACGCCATCCGTGACAGCACCGGAGCAGGCGGCACCTGTTTGTGGATGGTCTCTACATCCAGTGAATATTTCGCACAGCATTCCAGGACGGCCTCAAAACCGTTCACGGACGCCGCGAAACGCCGTTGCCGGGGATCGACCCAGAGTGCGGCCAGCTCCTCCAGTAGGCTGCGGTCGGGGGCCGGCGGGGCGAGCATCGTCAGCGCGCGGCCGGTGAGCGCCTCGACGTACTCGTCGTACGCGGGCAGCGGCAGCACCCGTACGGACAGTTGCCAGGGCAGCGCGGCGCAACGTGCGGCCAGGACCCGCAGCAGGGAGATCGAGCCGCCCTCGACGATCACGAACCGATGCTGCGCGCCCAGCCGTTCCACCAGGTCGAAAAGGGACTCGGCGGCCGCTGCCGCGCCGAGGTCGCCGTCGGCGACGGTCCGGTCGCCGAGCCAGTACCGCCGTACACCCGGGGCCTGTCCGCCCGCGCGGGCGCTGGTGGTGGCCAGGTCCGTGAAGCACTGGAGCCGGTCGGCGACGACCACCGGGGCGCCGGTGACCCGGGCCAGATCGTTGGCCGCCGCGCTCTTCCCCGCCCCCGTCGGCCCCGCGATCAGATGAACAAAAGGACGAGCCGTGCAATCCGTCGTGCCGTCCGCTGGGCTCTCGGCCATCGGAGTTTCCCTCCCGATCCGTGCAACCGTTGTCGAGCACGGACAAGAGAAGCACGGTGTGACGTTGCGTCAAAACCAGCTCACAGCCTGGGCAGGGCAAAGAAACAACCACATTCATCTGTGGTTGTTAAAGGCCGGAAAATGCGGAGTGGAGTGTCGAATTCCGGGGAATCCGGAGTGGTGTGAGGCGGGCGCTGCAGCGCCTTTTTTAATGAATTCCTCACGCTGTGCGTCAGGTTCTTACCCAGGAGGACACCGTGCAATCCGAGATGTTGCTCGCCGCCGCCGACGCCCTGCCGCTCCCGGGAGGCGACGCGGGCCGCCCGGACGCCAGGGTCCTCGTCGGCTTCGGTGTGCCGGCGGAACTGGCCCGGTTCGTCGCCCGCCCGGGCTGGACCGTGTACGTCCCCGGCCATCCGGACGAGGTGCGGCGGGCCGTGATGACCGCCATGGCTCGGGGTGAGCAGGCGTACGTCCATGTGTCCGCCGAGTCCAACGCCGAACCGCGCGGCGCGACCGACGGTTTCGAACTGGTCCGGGAGGGACGTGCCGGTGTGGTGCTCGCGGTGGGCGCCACCCTCGACCCGGTGCTGCGAGCCACGGCCGGACTGGACCTCGCCGTCCTCTACACGGCCACCGTCCGCCCCTTCGACGAGCTCGGACTGCGCACCGCCGTGCTCGCCGCCGACCATGCCGACGTGGTGCTGGTCGAGCCCTGCGCGCGCGGCACCTCGGCCCATCATGTCGCCGGCACGCTGGTCCACGTACCGCACCGGCTGCTGGCCCTCGGCGAGCCGGACGGCCTGGACGAGGCCGAACTCGCCCGGGCCGTCCGGGACTTCATGCGCTGACGTCGGTGGCGTTGCCGGCCGACTCGGCGTGTGCCCGGGACCGCTGCGCGAGCGCGGTGAGGGTGGCGTCGAGGTCGGCGGGCCGGGGCCGGTTGTGCGGCAGCTTGGCCAACAGGTAGGCCATGCCGCAGGTGTTGCTGACGGCCGAGAACACGAGACCGCCCGCGATCCCCGCGGACAGCACCTGCCAGGCGGGGTGCAGAAGGCCCAGCCCGAGGCCGGCGAGGACGATGGTGCCCGCGGTGAAGCGGACCTGACGTTCCATGGACCAGATGGCGCGGGTCCTGGTCGCCGGGTGGTGCAGTTCGTGTCCCCCGTCCCGCCAGCCCTGGGTGCCGCCGGTCAGGGTCATGGCCGGGACACCGTTCTCGGTGAGGACCGTACAGGCGGACTCGGAGCGGGCGCCGGAGGCACAGACGACGAGCAGCTCGCCCTGCTCCGCCGCCTCCTTGAGGACGGGCAGCGCACGCCGGACGTGGTCCAGGGGGATGTTCAGGGCGCCGGGGAGATGCCCGGAGGCGTACTCGCCCGGGGTGCGGACATCGATGACGGTCAGCTGCGGCAGGCGGCTGCGGGCCTGGTCGGTGTCGAGGGCGAGGGGAGTGGTCATGGGGGACTGGGATCCTTTCGTGGGGTCCGACCGTTGAGGGAGGTAAAATACCCCCAAGGGTATGTAGCGGAGTGTGTGGAGGAGTGGTTGTGGAACTGCAGTTCGAGGGTGATGAGCTGAAGTCGGTGCTGAATCGGCTGCGCCGGGCGCAGGGGCAGATCTCCGGGGTGATCAGGATGATCGAGGAGGGCCGCGACTGCGAGGAGGTCGTCACCCAGCTCGCCGCCGCCTCGCGCGCCCTGGACCGGGCGGGGTTCGCCATCATCGCGACCGGACTCCAGCAGTGCCTGACCGATGTGGAGGCGGCCGAGCGGAGCGGCGAGACGAAGGAGCAGATGCGGGCCCGGCTGGAGAAGCTGTTCCTGTCGCTGGCGTGAGGGTGTTCGAGGGGTGAGTGGTAGGAGATAGGTGGGCGGGGGAGAGCCTTTCGGGGCTTCCCCGTCGGGAGGGCGCGGCATGCGGGTGACGGTCAGACCACCGCGTCGGCCAGCATGAACAAGGCCACCGCCAGCAGTACCCAGGCGAAGATCCGCTGGAGTCGGCTCCCGGAGACGCGGCCCGCGAGCCGTTTGCCGTCCCACGCGCCGAGGATCGCGGCCCCGGCGAAGGGCGCGACCAGCGCCCAGTCGACACGGGTCGCCGTACCGGCCCGGGCCAGCAGCGCGGCCAGTGAGTTGACGGTGATCACCAGCAGGCTCGTCCCGACGGCGGCCCGCATCCGCAGCCCCACGACGTTCACCAGCGCCGGCACGGCGAGGAAACCGCCGCCCACCCCCAGCACTCCGGTCACCGCACCCAGCCCCGCGCCGGCCTGAGCGACCTGAACGGGCCGCACCGGCACCCCTTCCCGTACGGATGCCGAAGGACGCAGCATGCGGTACGCGGCGAGGCCTGCGATCACCGCGAACGCGCCGGTCAGCAGGGCGGACGGTACATACCCGCTGACGGCTCCACCGAGCGTCGCGGGCACGAGTCCAGCCGCCGCGAAGACCGCCCCGGCCCGCCACTCGACGGTGCTCGCACGGGCGTGCGCGGCCAGCGCGGTGGCGGAGGTGACGGTGACTATGGCCAGGCTCGCGGTGGTGGCCGCGGCCGGAGTGAAACCGAGCAGATAGATCAACGCGGGCACGGCCAGAACACTGCCACCACCTCCGAGCGCCCCCAGCGCGAGACCGGTCACGGCCCCGGCGACCAGGGCGAGCACGAACGCAGTCACGCGACGGGTCCGCCATCGCTGGAGGAGACGGCCTGCGGCTGGCTCGCGGTCACCGTCGGCAGGTCCGTCGGGGTCGGCAGGCCGCTTTCGGTCCCTGCTGGCAGGCCTGCCTCTGCTGGCGGCCTGCTCGCGCTTGGCGCCGACAGGTTCGTCGTTGTCGGCAGGGCGTTCTCGGTCGGTGCCGGCAGGCCCGCTTCCGTTTGCGGGTCGCTCCCGTCCGGCACCGACGGCCCCGCCTCCGCTTGTAGCCCGCCTCCAGTCGCCACCGGCAGGCCGGCCCCCGCCCACGCCCCCATCCCGCCGATCACGTCCGAGACCTCCGCGCCGCGCGCCGTGAGCAGCGCCGCGGCCTGTCGGGAGCGCTTGCCGGAGCGGCAGATCGCGATCAGTGGGCGCCCCTGCACCGCCCCCGGCAGCGAGGTGCCTGCGGTCAGCGCCGACAGCGGCGCGTGCACCGCACCGACGGCATGCCCGGCAGCCCACTCCTCGACCTCACGGACGTCCAGGAGTACGGCCGGCCCGTCCGCGCCCGTGAGTTCGTGGGCCTCGGCCGCGGTGACCCGGGCCATGGGAAGCCCGGCTTCGCGGGCGGCGGCGAACCCGTCGTCGACGGCGACCACGACATGCCCCGCCGCGTCCACCAGCGAGGCGGCGATCGCGGCCCGCATCCCGCCCGCGCAATGCACCCACACCGTCCCGTCGGGTATCTCCGCGAGCCGATCGCGCAGTTGGTGGAGCGGGATGTGCAGCGAACCCGCGATATGGCCACCCGCACGCTCGGAGTCCCGCCGCACGTCCAGGATCACGACCTCCTTGCGCTCCTGGCCCGCCAGGTCCGCGAACGTGGCGCGCGAGAACGTGCGCGGCCGCTCGCCCGGGCGCAGCCACCCGGCCGGGGAGCCCGTCGAGGCGGCGGCGGGCCGGTCGATGCCGACCCGGGTCAACTCCCGCTGAGCATCCGCAAGTTGGGCCGCCGACTCCGCGAGCAGCGTCACCGGCTTGCCCCACGGCAGCAGCCACGCCAGATATGTGGCAAGCTGCCCCTCCGCCTCGAAGTTGACCGTCCCGGCGACATGGCCCTCGGCGAACGCGACCCGGCTGCGCAGATCCACCACCCACTCCCCGGCGGCGAGCCGCGCCGTGATCTCCTCGGCGTCCGCCGGGGCCGGCGGAGTCAGGTCGACGGGCGCGGGGCCGGCGGAGTTCAGCGGGCCCATGTGCGCGTAGTACGCGGGCACGTCGTCGAGCCCGGCGAGCAGGTCGGCGACGAACGTGTCGGCGTCCTTCACCAGCGCCTCGTTCGCTCCGCGTTCCCGGCCGATGGTCGTGGCGTCGTCGCCCGCCGCCGTCCCGGCCGAACAGAAGCTGCCGAAGCCGTGCGTGGGCAGTACGGCCGTCTCGTCCGGGAGCTCGGCCGCCAGGCGATGCGCCGAGGCATGCTGCGCCCGGGCCAGCTCCCCGGTGAGCCTCGGCTCGACCAGGTCCGGCCGTCCGACCGTGCCGATCAGCAGCGAGCCGCCGGTGAACACGGCCACGGCCAGGCCGGCCTCCTCCAGGACGTACGCGGTGTGGTGCGGGGTGTGCCCCGGCGTGGCCAGCGCCCGCAGTACCAGTCCCTCCTCCACTTCCACGCTGTCCCTGTCAGTCACCGGCACCCTGTCGTACGCCACCCGCGCGCCCGCCGGGACCAGGTAGGCGGCCCCCGTGATCCGGGCCAGTTCCAGGCCCCCGGTGACGTAGTCGTTGTGGACGTGCGTCTCGACGACGTGCGTGACGCGCACACCCCGTCGGGCGGCGGCCTCGATCACCCGGTCGATGTCCCGTGGCGGATCGACCACCACGGCCCGGTCCGGCCCGCCCGCCAGATAGCCGCGGTTGCCCAGTCCCGGCACGTCGATGCGGTCGACGAAGTACATGGCGGCACTCCTTCCTGTCCTTGTGAAGCCGTAGGAAGCCGTAGGAAGCCCTCGTGAAATTGCCCCAGGGGGTATATTCGCCACCGTAGCAGAGGTACCCCCGGGGGTATTTGTGAGCCGGGTCGCGCCGGGCTCGACCCTGGACGTGCCGTTACCGATCAGTCGCACGTAGGGTCGGAGAGAAGAACCGAACATTGGCCGATGGAAGGGTTCAGCACCATGGCGCAGGAAGTACGCGGCGTGATCGCACCGGGCAAGAACGAACCGGTGCGGGTCGAGACGATCGTCGTGCCCGACCCCGGTCCGGGCGAGGCCGTGGTGCAGATCCAGGCGTGCGGGGTGTGCCACACCGACCTGCACTACAAGCAGGGCGGGATCAACGACGACTTCCCCTTCCTGCTCGGGCATGAGGCCGCGGGCATTGTGGAGTCGGTGGGGGAGGGCGTCACCGATGTCGTCCCCGGTGACTTCGTGATCCTCAACTGGCGTGCCGTGTGCGGGAACTGTCGCGCCTGTCTGCGCGGGCGGCCCTGGTACTGCTTCAACACGCACAACGCCAAGCAGAAGATGACCCTGGAGGACGGCACCGAGCTGTCTCCGGCGCTCGGTATCGGCGCCTTCGCCGAGAAGACCCTCGTCGCCGCTGGACAGTGCACCAAGGTCGACCCGTCGGTCTCCGCCGCCGTCGCCGGGCTGCTCGGGTGCGGGGTGATGGCCGGCATCGGTGCCGCCATCAACACCGGCAACGTCGGACGCGGCGACACGGTCGCCGTCATCGGCTGTGGCGGAGTCGGCGACGCCGCCATCGCGGGCGCCAACCTCGCCGGTGCCGCGAAGATCATCGCCGTCGACATCGACGACCGGAAGCTCGCCACCGCCCGCACGATGGGCGCCACCCACACGGTCAACTCCAAGGAGACCGACCCGGTCGAGGCGATCCAGGGACTGACCGGCGGCTTCGGCGCCGATGTCGTCATCGAGGCGGTCGGCCGTCCGGAGACCTATAAGCAGGCCTTCTACGCCCGCGACCTCGCCGGGACCGTCGTCCTCGTGGGCGTCCCCACGCCGGACATGAAGCTCGAACTCCCGCTGATCGACGTCTTCGGACGCGGCGGCTCGCTCAAGTCGTCCTGGTACGGCGACTGCCTGCCCTCCCGTGACTTCCCCATGCTCATCGACCTGCACCTCCAAGGTCGCCTGGACCTGGCGAAGTTCGTGACGGAGACCATCCAACTCGACGAGGTGGAGAAGGCGTTCGAGCGGATGCACGGCGGCGACGTACTGCGTTCCGTGGTGGTGCTCTGATGGCCGCCCGCATCGAACGCCTCGTCACCTCAGGGCAGTTCAGCCTTGACGGCGGTACTTGGGACGTCGACAACAACGTCTGGATCATCGGAGACGACAGCGAGGCGATCGTCATCGACGCCGCGCATGACGCCGACGCCATCGCCGAAGCTCTCGGCGACCGGCGGCTGACCGCCATCATCTGCACCCACGCCCACAACGACCACATCGACGCCGCACCCGCGCTCGCCGAACGCACCGGCGCCACCATCTGGCTGCACCGCGACGACCTGCCGCTGTGGAAGCAGACCCACCCCGACCGCGAGCCCGACGTCTGGCTGGCCGACGGACAGGTGATCGAGGCCGCCGGCGCCGATCTCACGGTCCTGCACACGCCCGGACACGCACCGGGCGCGGTCTGCCTCTACGACCCGGGTCTCGGCACCGTCTTCACCGGCGACACCCTCTTCAACGGCGGCCCGGGCGCCACCGGCCGCTCCTACTCCCACTTCCCGACGATCATCGACTCGATCCGGGACCGGCTGCTCGCCCTCCCGCCCGAGACGAAGGTCCTCACCGGGCACGGCGACCCCACCACCATCGGGGCCGAGGCACCGCACCTGGAGGAGTGGATCGCCCGCGGCCACTGACGGCCACGGACACCGCACGCACACGCCAGTGGGCGCCCACCGTCACAACGGAGGGCGCCCACACGGACGTACAACATCAATCAAGGCAACCTCAGGCGGCCACCGGAAAGCCCGCCGTCCGGAGGACCTGGCGGTCGGCGTCCACCGCGAAGACCTCGCAGCCCTTGCGCGCGGCGGCCCAGTCGACGCCCTCCGCGCCCATCGCGAACGCCGCCGTCGCCGTGGCGTCCGCCTCGGTGAGCGTGGCGGCCACGACGGTCAGGCTCAGCAGTCCCGTCGCCGGACGGCCGGTGCGGCCGTCGAGGATGTGGTCGCCGCGTTCATAGCGGGCCGAGGTCGCCACACCGCCCTCCGTGAGCTCCAGCACCGTGCACAGCTGGTCGGCGTGCTCGGGGTGACGTACCCCGACCCGCCAGGGGCGTCCCGCGGCGACCACGTCACCACCGGCGTTCAGGCAGTACGTCCGTACGCCCGCCGCCTCCAGCAGATCCGCCGCCCGCTGCACCGCCCAGCCCTTCACCATCGCGCACGGATCGAGGCCACGGCCGGGCAGCCGTACGTCGAAGGCGCCCTTGGTCACGACCCGGTACTCCTCGCACAGGCCGAGCACCTCGGTGAGGTCCGGGCTCAGCCCGTCGGGCTCCAGTTCGCCCCGGTCGAGGCGGGACACCTCGCTGTCGTCCTTGAAGGGGCTGAAGCGCGCGTCGACCTCGTGGAGCCAGGCGAACACGGCGTCGGCCGCCTCCGCCGGGGCGTTCTCGTCGTCGATGCGCAGCGAGATCGGGAACCCCATGATGTGTTCGACGCGCCGCATCCGCTCAGCCCTTCGCGTCGATCGCGGCCTGGAGGGACTCCTTGTAGCCGTCGCTCGTGATGGTCGCACCCGACACCGTGTCGATGTCCGCGCTCTGCGCGGCGAGGGTCTCCTCGATCAGGACCGGCACAGCCGCCGTGGTCTGCGGGTGGTTCGGCTGCTGGAGCATCTTCACGGACGCGATCGTGTCGCCCTCGAAGGTCACCTCGACCTGCACGGTGCCCTTCTCGGTGTCCACCGCGGTCCCCGAGACGACCTTCGACGCGGACTCGGCAGCCGCGGACGACGAGGTGGAAGCGGACGGCGACGGGGACGACGCTGCGGACTCCGCCTGGGAGTCGATGGCGGCCTGGAGGGACTCCTTGTAGCCGTCGCTCGTGATCGTCGCGCCGGAGACCGTGTCGATGTCGGCGCTCTGCGCGGCCAGCGTCTCCTTGATCAGGACCGGTACGGCGGCGGTGGTCTGCGGGTGGTTCGGCTGCTTCAGCATCCGCACCGAGGAGATCTTCGTCCCCGCGAACGTCACCTCGACCTGGACGTCACCCTTCTCGGTGGTCACGGTCGTGCCCTTGACGACCGTCGACGACGTACCGGAGGAACCCGAAGCGGCGGAGGAGGACGCGGACGGCGTCGAGGCGGAGGCCTCCGAGGACGTCGTGCCCAGCGACGGCTCGTAGAGCCAGACGGGGACCAGGCCCGCGATGCTCAGGACCAGTACAGGCAGTGCTCGTTTCACGACGTTCCTCTTATCCGGCCAGGCTGAAGCGCTCGAAGTGGGTCTGCGACTTGGGCACGCCCAGTTCCCGCAGGCTGCGCAGCACCGCGTTCATCATGGGCGGCGGGCCGCACAGGAAGACGTCCCGGTCCGTGATGTCCGGCACCAGCTTGGCCAGCTCCGCCGGGGCCAGCTTGTCGGGGGCGACCGGCCCGGACACCAGGTGCAGCTCGGCACCCTTGGCGTGGGCGATGTCCCGCAGCTCCTCGTACAGGACGGCGTCCTGGTCCCTGGCCACCCGGTAGATGACCACGGCGTGGCCCTGGATCTCCTCAAGCAGCGCGCGGATCGGCGTGACGCCCACACCGCCGGCGATGAGGACGGCCTCGGGGCGGGTGCGGTGCATCGAGGTGAACGCGCCGTACGGGCCCTCGGCGAAGACACGGGTGCCGACCGGGATGTGCTTCAGGGTCGCGGTGCCGTCGCCGGCGACCTTCGCCGTGAGGCGCAGCGACCTGCCGTCGGGCGCCGCCGACAGCGAGAACGGGTTCGCCTGCCACCAGCGGTCCTTGGTGAGGAACCGCCACAGGAAGAACTGGCCGGCGCGGGCGGGCAGCTTGTCCAGGTCGCGGCCCGTCATGTAGATCGACACGACGTTGTCGGCCTCGGGGACGACCGCCGAGACCCGCAGCTGGTGACGGAGGTTCTTGCGCAGCGGCAGCACCACCCGGCCCAGGAACACCGAACCGAGCGCCACGCCCCACAGGGCCCACCAGTACGTCGTCGCGGCGGACGACGAGGTGAACGTCGTACCGACACCGACCTGGTGCGTGAACGCCAGGACCACCGCCACATAGGTGTAGAGGTGGATGAAGTGCCAGGTCTCGTAGGCGAGCCGGCGGCGGGCGTAGCGCGCGGAGACCGCGCCGATGATCATGATCAGGACCAGGGCGACGATCGCGCGCAGCACGCCCTCGGTGGTCTCGGCCAGCTCCACCAGCTCGTCGACCGGACCCATGGACGTGCCCTCGGCGTAGCCGAAGGTGATGAACACGGCGTGGCTCATCAGCGTCCACAGCAGGCCGAAGCCGACCCAGCGGTGCCAGGACGTCAGCCGGTCCATGCCGATGCGGTGGTCGAGCCACGGCAGCCGGGCCACCAGGACCAGCTGGAAGGCCATGAAGAGCGCGCCGTACAGCCCGGCGAGCCGGCCCATCACGATCAGCGCGTTCGAGGCGAAGCCTGCCTGGGCGAAGAAGACGGTCACGACGGCCACGTTGGCGGCCAGCACGGCGTACAGGCCGGTGCGGGCCACCACTTTGGGTCGTATCGCCGTGGGGGGCGCGGGAGGCGATTGGACGGTCGTCACGGACAGTGCTCCTTGATCGGGTCCGGGGACACCGAGCTTGACCGACGGTAGCTGTCGTAATGCTGTCGTTGGACTTTCAAGTTGTTATCGATCGCGCGTAGGGAGGGGAGGGCGTTATGGCACGGGAGCCACGTGGAGCACTATGAGCACGTGGAAAAAGTACGACTCCTCGTCGTGGACGACGATCCGCCCATCGCCGACCTGGTCGCGACGGTCGCCCGCTACGAGGGCTGGGAGGCGGTCACCGCGTACTCCGGTGAGGAGGCGCTGAGCCGGGCCGCCGAGTTCCATCCCGACATCGTGGTGCTCGACCTGATGCTCCCGGGCCTCGACGGCTTCGCCGTGCTCGACCGGCTGCGGCTGTCGGGCACGATGGTGCCCGTGGTCTTCCTCACCGCCCGTGACGGAGTCGCCGACCGGGTCGCGGGGCTCACCCGGGGCGGCGACGACTACCTGGTCAAACCCTTCGCCGTGGAGGAGCTGATGGCCCGGCTGCGCACCGTGCTGCGCCGCAGCGCGGGCCCCGGCTTCCAGCGCTCCGTGCTCCGGGTGGCCGACCTGACGATGGACGAGGACACCCGCGAGGTCAGGCGCGGCGACAAACGGCTCACGCTCACCCCGACCGAGTACGAGGTGCTGCGCTACCTGATGCGCAAGTCACCGACCGTGCTCACCAAGGCACAGATCCTCGACCACGTCTGGGAGTACGGCTTCGGCGGCCGGTCCAACGTCGTGGAACTCGTCGTCAGCCGGCTGCGCCGCAAGCTCGACGACCCCGACCAGCACGACGAACCGCTGATCCACACCGTGCGGGGCGTCGGCTACGTGGTCCGGCAGGTCGCCGAGTGATCCGGGTGATCCGCCACTGCCGGGCGAACTACCGCAGACTGCGGCTGGGCACACGGCTGGCGCTCGGCATGGGCGTGCTCTCGCTCGTCGTGTTCGCCGTCGTCGGCGCCGCGCTCTCCATGTACATGCGGGACTACCTGGAACGCCAGCTCAGCGACCAGATGAAGCTCGTCCAGATCACCCAGTCCAAGGACGTCGTGGACTACGGCAGTGTGCAGGGCAAGCCGTACTACGGCTGGTACACCGCCTCGTACAAGGTCTCCGGCGGTTCGCCCGTCCTGCGCGAGCCCGCCGACGTGCCGCCCGACTCCCGGGAACTCCTCGCCACCGCCGCGACCCTGCGGACCTCGGGCACCGACCCCGTCTACCGCACCGCGCGCATCGACGGGGACGCCTACCGGCTGCGCGCCTGCGAGGTCGAGTCCGGTGTCGTCCTGGTCACGGCGGCGCCCATGGACGACATCGAGAACACCATGGACCAGCTGGTCACGGTCCAGGTGGTCGCCTTCGCCATCGCCCTGCTGGGCCTGGTGATCTTCGGCCGCGCGGTGCTGCGGCGCGGCCTCAGGCCCCTCAGCGACATGGCCCACACCGCTCGTGGCATCACCTCGCACGACTTCACCGACTCCGCCCGGCTGCCCGTACGCGCCGACCGGGGCAACGGCGGTCCCGAGGTCGAGGAGCTGCGCACCGCGTTCAACACCATGCTCGAACACATCGACGACTCCCTCGCCGTCCGCACGGAGGCCGAACAGCGCCTGCGCCGCTTCGTCGCCGACGCCTCCCACGAGCTGCGTACCCCTCTGATGTCGGTACGGGGCTATGCGGACCTCTTCCAGTACGCCGCCGCCAACGAGCCCGGCGAACGGGACAAGCACCTGGCCCGCCTGCGCGCCGAGGCCGCCCGGATGGGCATCCTCCTCGACGACCTGCTGCTGCTCGCCCGACTCGACGCCGCCCAGATCGAGACCCCGCTGCGCCCGGAGACCGCCGACCTGGTGGACCTGACCGGCCAGGCGGCCGACGCCTTCCGCGCGGGCCACCCGGAGCACCCCCTGACGGTGACGGCCGCCCCCAAGGAACTGCTCCTGCGCCTCGACCCCCTCCGCATCCGGCAGGTCCTGGACAACCTGCTCACCAACGCGGCCGTGCACACGCCCGCCGGCACCCCGGTGTCCGTGGACGTGACCGTCGACGCCGGCCACGCGGTGGTCCGGGTCGCCGACGCCGGGCCCGGGATCCCGACCGCCGACCAGGACCGGGTCTTCGACCGCTTCTACCGCGTCGACAAGGCCCGCAGCCGCGACCGGGGCGGCAGCGGCCTCGGCCTCGCGGTCGCGCTGTCCCTGGCACAGGCGCACGGCGGCACCCTCGACCTGACGAGCGGACCCGGCTCGACCGCCTTCACCCTCCGTATCCCGCTCGACAGGACGGACCGACCTCCGAAGAACTGAACGACCGGACGATCCGAGGAGACCCCCCACAGTGAACGTACTGATCGTTTTCGCCCATCCCGAACTCTGCTCCTTCAACGGCGCGCTGAAGGTCAGAGCCGTGGACGTCCTGAGACGCGCCGGACACGAGGTCGTGGTCAGCGACCTCTACCGGCTCGGCTGGAAGGCCGCCGTCGACGCCGACGACTTCCCCGGCGTCTGGACAGACCCCGACTACCTGGACGTCCCCGCTGAGCAGGAACGGGTCCAGGCGGCCCACGAGACCCCGCCCGACGTCCTCGCGGAACAGGAGAAGGTCACCCGGTGCGATCTGATGATCCTCCAGTTCCCGCTGTGGTGGTCCGGAATGCCGGCCATCCTCAAGGGCTGGATCGACCGCACGATGGCCCGAGGCTTCGCCTACGGAGAGGGCCGCGCCTACGACACGGGCCCCCTGAAGGGCAGACAAGCCCTGATCTGCACCACGACGGGCACCCCCTCAGGCCTCTACACCCCCCACGGCACCGAAGAAGACCTGGACCGAGCCCTCTGGCCCATCCACCACGGCATCCTGAGCTGTCTTGGCTTCGATGTCCTCCCTCCGTTCGTGGCCAGGACCCCGGGCGAGGTGTCGCCGAAACAGAGGGAGCAGTACCTGACGGAGTACGGCGAACGTCTGCTGGCAATGGGCCTGTAGGAGACGCGCCCCAAAGGGGCGCGGGGAACTGCGCGACCAGCCACGACGGCGCAGCAGCCGGCTGACGGCATGTCGTGGCAGCCGCTCAGCCGACGCAGTCAATCCGTGCGGTAAAGGTCGGTAAGAAGCTCAATGACCCCCGCCCCCGCGGGATGCGGATCATCCCGCCACCACGCAAGCCGAACCACCACCGGCTCCGCATCCCGCACAGCCCGATAAACCACCCCAGGCCGCCGATACTGGTGCGCGGTCGCTTCCGGCGTAAGCCCCACGCAGTGGCCCGTGGAGATCGCGATCAGCCAGTCGTCGACATCGTGCGTCTCCTGGACCACCGGACGAGACCCCGGCGGCCACAACTCCTCCGTGGTCGTCCCGGTCCGCCGGTCCACCAACACCGTGCGCCCGCTGATGTCGCCGAGCCGGATCCACCGCCGCCGGGCCAGCGGATCGTCGGCGGCCATGACACACATACGCCGTTCCAGGCCGAGGACGACGGAGTCGAACCGCCGGTCGTCCAGCGGCCGGCGCACCACGGCCAGATCGCACGCCCCCTCCGCCAGCCCACCGGTGCCGGAGTTGGTCCGGACGAGCTGTACCTCCGTCTCCGGGTGCCGTTCGGCCCAGCGGCGCTGGAAGACGAGGGTGTGGCGGCCCAGCGCCGACCAGGCGTACCCGATCCGCAGCCGGGCATGCCCGGACGTCGCCTCCCCGACCAGGTCGTCCACCTCACCGAGCACCCGCCGGGCGTGCGCCAGCACCCGAACCCCGGTCCCCGTCACGCTCACCTCGCGCGAGGTCCGCCGCAACAGCCGTACGCCCAGGGCCTGTTCGAGCGAGGCCAGGGTGCGGGAGACGGCCGCCTGGGAGACGCCGAGCACGATGGCGGCATCCGTGAAGGTGCCCTCGTCGACGATCGCGACGAGACAGCGCAACTGCCGAAGCTCGATCTGTGGGGTCCGTCCCTGAAGCGCGTCCATGACTCCAGCGTATAGATGGCGAAGCCCATGCATTTTGCGCATCCACGGAACCGGCGCACGATCGGCGTATGCCCGCAGGCCCCGCACACACAGCAGCCCCCGCCCACGAGAGCGACGTCGCCCTCATGCCCCGGAAGCCCGGCGCCGGAAAGCTCGCCGGCGTCGCCGTCATGCTCGGCAGCGGGCTGGCCAACCAGGTCGGCGCCGCGACCGGCTCCCTCGCCTTCCCGGTGCTCGGCCCGGTCGGGGTCGTGGCCGTCCGCCAGTACGTCGCCGCCGCCGTCCTGTTCGCCGTCGCCCGGCCCCGACTGCGGAGCTTCACCCGCGCCCAGTGGGGGCCCGTACTCCTGCTGGCCCTGGTCTTCGGGACGATGAACCTGTCCCTGTACACCGCCATCGACCGGATCGGCCTCGGCCTCGCGGTCACCCTGGAGTTCCTCGGACCGCTGGCCGTCGCCCTGGCGGCCACCCGGCGGCGGGTGGACGCCTGCTGCGCGGTGATCGCCGCGGTCGGTGTCGTCGCGCTGCTGCGCCCCCAGCCGTCCGCCGACTACCTCGGGATGGGCCTCGGGCTGCTCGCCGCCGCCTGCTGGGCCTCGTACATCCTGCTCAACCGCTCGGTCGGGCGGCGGCTGCCCGGTGCGGAGGGTTCGGCCGCCGCCGCGGGCGTCTCCGCGCTGGTCTTCCTGCCGGTCGGGATCGTCCTCGTCGTCGAGCATCCGCCGACCGCGGCGGCCGTCGGCTATGCCGTCGTCGCCGGGGTGCTCGCCTCGGCCGTGCCCTATCTCGCCGACATGTTCTCCCTGCGCCGGGTGTCGGCGCGCTTCTTCGGCCTGTTCATGAGCGTCAACCCGGTCATGGCCGCCCTGGTCGGCTGGATCGGCCTGGGGGAGAACCTGGATGCCCTGGAGTGGGCGAGCATCGGGGCGATCGTCGCCGCCAACGCGGTGAGCATCCTGACCTCGCAGAAGTAACGCGCCACCCAACTCCCGTACGGACCACCCCTGTACGGACTACTCCCGTACGAGGGAGGCCACATGGTCGGTGACCGTGTCGAGGATCTCCACGCAGGCCTTCTCGTCGCCGAGGGCAAGGAAGTTGAGGGTCAGCCCGTCCGTCATCGCGGCCAGATAGCGGGCCAGCACCGGGACGGGCACGCTCAGTTCGAAGCCCATGCTCTCGCGCAGCTGCTCCAGCAGCCCGGCGTACGTGTCGGTGTACTGCTCGTACTGCCGGCGGGCCAGATGCGCGAACCCCGGCTCCCGCAGGGCGTACTGGGTGAGTTCGTACGTCAGCATGTGCTCGCCCGGGTGGGCGGCCACATGGTCCCAGTACGCGTGGAAGCCCGCGCGGATCGTCTCCTGGAGGGTGGACTGCGGCTGGATCGCCGCGCGCACCACGTCGACGGAGTGGTCCGTGATCGTCGTCATGACCGACTCGACCAGGGCCTGCTTGGAGTCGAAGCAGTAGTGGAAGACGCTCAGTGACACGCCCGCCTCCGCCGCGATGGACCGGGTCGTCGTCCTGGGGACGCCGTCCCGGGTCATCGCGCGGATGGCCGCCTCCGTCAGCTGCCGGCGCCGCTCGGCCGACGGCTTGCGTGCCATGACTCCCCCTAGGTACGGAACTCAGCTGCTGTAGACACCCACTTCGTAGAGCGAGTATCCCCAGTCCGTGCCGCGATCAAGACCGTGGACGCGCACATAGCGGGCCGGTACTCCCGCGAACTGTGCCGTGTCCAGGCCGCCGTCGCCGACGGTCGTGGACCACGCGGTCTGCCAGGTCGTACCGTCGGTCGACAGTTCGACGCGGTACGACTTGCCGAACGCCTTCTCCCAGTCGAGGGTGACCCGCTTGACCAGGTTCGTCGACCCGAGGTCGAGCTGGAGCCACTGGTCGTCGCTCCAGTCGCTCGCCCAGCGGGTGCCCGAGTCGCCGTCGACGGCCCGGCCGGGCTGGTAGCTGGTGAACGGGTTCGACTCGGACGAACTCGCCGTCGCCGTCACGCCCTTGGCGAGGTTCACCCCGGCCTTGTGGCTCTCGGAGGCGCCCCAGGTGTCGAGGTAGGACTCGGCGCCCCGGAACAGGTCGCTGACCGCGTCCGTGCCGCCGACCTGCTTGATGTCCTGGATCCAGTCCGGGATCAGCCCGACGTGCGCGGCGCCGTCGGTGTTGAAGTCCCAGGTGCGTTGACCGGTGGTCTGGCGGTCGATCACCGAGCCGCCGTCGACACTGGTGAAGGGGTACGTCACCGTCGAGGTGGCGCGTGGTGCCGGGTGGTCGCCGATGCCGTTGAAGTCGGTGCCGTAGCCGTAGCCCACGCCGTACTTGGTGCGCAGGGCGTCCGTGCGGGCGGCCTCCGTGACGAACTCCTCGGAGGAGTGCATGTACTGGGCGATGAAACCGCCGAGACCGTAGACCCGGTCGGTCCAGTTGAGGTCCATCCAGCTGTGCGAGGAGAGCACGCCCGGGTAGGACTCCGACTCGAAGATGTCCAGCGCCTGGCCGGTGGCCTTGACGCTCATGTGGTCGATCTCCAGCATCATCTTGCGTTGCATCATGCCGCGCACCGCGTACTCGCCGAGATCGGTGAGCCCCCGGGTGTTGCACTGCGCGTCCGCGTCGTACGTCGGCAGCTCGGTGCCCGCCGGCAGGTCCTCGGTCGCGCTGGTCGCCGTGGCGCCGCCGATGGGGTTGTCGTGCATCGCGGTCGTGCAGGTCTCCGTCTGCCAGAAGGTGCCCGTCGACAGGAACTGGCCGACGTTGATCGCCGTACCGAGCCCGCCCTCGTCGAACCGCACCCCGCACAGCGCGTTGTCGAACTTGTGGCACAGGAACATGCTGCGCACACCCAGGTCGTACAGCTCGTCGAGACCGGCGTCGATGTCGGCCTTGCTGCACTGTGCGATGTCCAGGATCTGCTTGCAGCCGAAGGGCTCGGACGTCTCGACGCCGAGTACGACCGCCAGCTTGCCCTGCTTGATGACCTCACGGGCCTGCGCGGTGTCGGTGACGATCCGGAACCAGCCCTTGCCCGTGCCGCCGTACTGGGCGTCGATGTAGTCCTGGAGGTCGTAGGTCAGCTGGGCCTGGAGGCGGATCGACGTCATCTCGTCGCAGCTGCGGTCCTTGAAGAAGTAGACCGAGCAGATCACGCCGTTGGTGACCAGGTCGTTGACCAGCACGCGCTGACCGCCGCGCCAGGCGCGCTCGATCCAGGCGTAGTAGTTGGCCTGATGGGTCATCGAGTCGTACGCGGGCCAGTCCTTGAACGTCGGGTAGCCGACCGGGTCGTGCTTGCCGTCGCCGCCGTGGGTGATGTAGTCGAAGATCGCGAGCGTGCCGTCGGGGTAGTGCTCCGGACAGTCCTTGAGGGCGTCCGCGATCCCGCTGGTGGAGAACACCTTGCCGCAGATCAGGCGTCCGCCGAACGCCTCGTTGGAGAACAGGTGGTTGTGCGCGTCGACGAACCCCTGTACCTCGCCCTGGGAGTTGGTGCCCTTGAAGGGCTCACCCGTGACGTTGATCTGGGAGTCGGGCGTCGGCCGCGCGGTCGGCGTCCACCAGTCCGTGCCGGCCGCCGAGCTGGGCACGGTGCCGAGCGTCAGCGCCAGGACGGCGAGCAGCAGCGACAACACGGTCAGGGGTCTGCGTCCGCGGCGCGGACGTGGCGGGAAGGCAGCAGGCACAGTCATCACTCACGTCCTTGCACCAGGGTTGTCATGGCTCGCGCAACTCTGTGATGAGGATCGCGACAGCGGGGTGATGGAGTCAATAGTCCGGGACGCTTGACCTGATAACAGATCGGGGTTCGTCGCGGTGTTTCTGTGGGTCAACTGTGTGCGAACATGGAGAACAATATTGTTGACAATGTTGTCGGTCTAGATTTAGCGTCGACAGGCACTCACTCAGGAGGGCACATGCCGAAACAAGCCCGTCCAGGCACCGGAGAGCAGGCCAAGCAGCACGCGTTGGAGCGGCTGCGGCAGGCGATTCTGCGCGGCGACATGGCACCGGCCCAGCGGCTGGTGGAGAACGAACTCGCCGAGCAGTTCGGTGTGACACGGGCCAGCGTCCGGGCGGCGCTGATCGAGCTGGAGTCGGAGGGACTCGTCGAGCGGATCCGCAACCGTGGCTCGCGGGTGCGGGTGGTGACCGTGGAGGAGGCGGTCGCCATCACCGAATGCCGGATGGTCCTCGAAGGGCTGTGCGCGGCCAAGGCGGCCGTCGCGGCCACCGACGACCAACTGGCCCAACTGACCGGTGTCGGCGAGGCGATGGCCAAGGCCGTCGCCAATGGTGAGCCGGTCACGTACTCCGAGCTCAACCAGGATCTGCACGCCCGGATCAGACAGTTCTCCGGCCAGCAGACGGCCGTGGAACTCCTGGAGAAGCTCAACGCCCAGTTGGTGCGCCACCGTTTCCAGCTCGCGCTGCGACCGGGGCGTCCCCAGCAGTCCCTCAGTGAACACCTGGCCATGGTCGAGACGATCACGGCCAGGGACCCGCAGGCGGCCGAAAAGGCCGCTCGCGCCCATCTCACGAGCGTGATCGCCGCGTTGCGCGAATAGCGTGTTCCGCGAACACGCGTTGCGCGGATGACGCCGCCGAGGTGGGCCGAACGACCTGTCCACCAAGGAGATTTCTGCAATGACACATGGTGCGGTGCCCGCAGCCGCTCGCTCGACGCTGGTGATCAGCGCCCATGCCGGTGACTTCGTCTGGCGGGCGGGAGGTGCCATCGCGCTGGCGGCCTCCCGTGGCGAGAAGGTCGTCATCGCCTGCCTGTCGTACGGGGAACGCGGCGAGTCCGCCAAGGCCTGGCGGGAGGGTAAATCGCTGGAGGAGATCAAGGGGATACGCCGGACCGAGGCCGAGCAGGCAGCCGCCGCGCTCGGCGCCGAGGTCCGTTTCCTCGACGCCGGCGACTACCCCCTCCTCGCCACCCCCGAGTTGACCGACCGGCTGGTGGGGATCTACCGGGACGTCCAGCCCGACGTGGTGCTAACCCATCCGCTCGCCGACCCCTACAACGCCGACCACCCGGCCGCCGCCCGGATGGCCCTGGACGCGCGGATCCTCGCCCAGGCCATCGGCTATCCCGCCCCCGGTGAAGTCCTGGGCGCGCCCCCGGTGTTCTTCTTCGAACCCCATCAGCCGGAGATGTGCGACTTCACCCCGCAGGTGCTGCTCGACATCACCGAGGTGTTCGACACCAAGCGCAAGGCCATGGAGTGCCTGTCCGCCCAACAGCATCTGTGGGACTACTACACCGACCTCGCCAAGCGGCGCGGCGTCCAGCTCAAGCGGAACGCCGGCCCCAACCTCGGCCTGCCGCACACCACTTACGGCGAGGCATATATGCGTCCCTACCCGCAGGTCACGGGAGAACTGGCATGAGCGGCGTCATCGTCACCAACCCGCCGCGCGCAGTCGCCGCGGACGTCGAGGAGCTGGCCCGCCACGGCGTGGCCACCGTCCACGAGGCCCTGGGCCGCACCGGCCTCCTCGGCCCGGCCCTGCGCCCGATCCAGCAGGACGTCCGCATCGCGGGCACCGCCGTCACCGCGCTGTGCTGGCCCGGCGACAACCTCATGATCCACGCGGCCGTCGAACAGTGCGCCGAGGGCGACATCCTGGTCGTCACCACCACCTCCCCGTGCACGGACGGCCTGTTCGGCGAACTGTTCGCCACCGCGCTCCGGCACCGGGGCGTACGCGGCCTGGTCATCAACACCGGGGTACGCGACACCGCCGAACTGCGCGCCATGGACTTCCCCGTCTGGTCGGCTGCGGTGTCCGCACAGGGCACGGTCAAGGCGACGGGCGGCTCCGTCAACGTCCCGATCGTCGTGGGCGGCCAGCAGATCCACCCCGGTGACGTGATCATCGCCGACGACGACGGCGTGATGGTCGTCCCCCGGCTGCGCTCGGCCGAGGCCGTCAAGGCGTCCGAGGCCCGCATCGCGAAGGAGGAGGCGTCCCGACTGGCCTTCGCCGACGGCCAGTTGGGCCTGGACCGGTACGGGCTGCGCGAGACGCTCGTACGGCTGGGGGTCACGTACCAGTCGTACGAGGAGTACGTCCGCGGCGGAGCCGACTCGTGAGCACCGGCGCGGGGGAGGAGCTGCGCTGCATGCTGATGCGCGGCGGCACCTCCAAGGGTGCCTACTTCCTCGCCGAGGATCTGCCGGACGACCCCGTCGCCCGCGACGACCTGCTGCTGCGGGTCATGGGCAGCCCCGACCCCCGCCAGATCGACGGCCTCGGCGGAGCGCACCCCCTCACCAGCAAGGTGGCCGTGGTCTTCCGCTCGGACGACGAACAGGCCGACGTGGACTATCTGTTCCTCCAAGTCGGCGTCGAGGAACCGGAGGTGAGTGACCGTCAGAACTGCGGGAACCTTCTCGCGGGCGTCGGCCCGTTCGCCGTGGAACGCGGACTGGTCGCGGCCGACGGGGAGTTGACCTCCGTGCGCATCCGCATGGTCAACAGCGGCGACCACGCCACCGCGACCTTCCCTACGGCGGACGGACGCGTCGTCTACGAGGGCACGACCGAGATCTCCGGTGTGCCCGGTGGCGCCGCTCCGGTGACGATCGGGTTCGGGCGGGGGAGCGGACCCCTGCTGCCGACCGGCCGGGTCCGGGACACCGTCGCCGACACGCCGGTGACCTGCGTCGACAACGGCATGCCGACCGTACTGATCGCCGCCTCCGCCCTCGGCGTCACCGGTTACGAGGAGCCGAGGGACCTGGAGGAGAACGTCACCCTCAATGAACGGCTGCGCGAAATCCGGCTGGAGGCGGGCAAGTTGATGGGCCTCGGGGATGTCTCCGCGACGACCGTGCCCAAGCTCAGCCTGCTCGCCCCGCCCGTGCACGGCGGCACCGTCATGACCCGCACCTTCATCCCGGTCCGCTGCCACACGGCGATCGGCGTGCTGGGTGCCGCGAGCGTCGCCGCCGGGCTGCTCATACCCGGTGCCGTCGGGGAGGGGGTGGCGCGTCTCCCCGCCCACGACGACGCCTCGCTGCGCATCGAACACCCCACCGGATTCCTGGACGTGGAAACCGTCGTCTCCCTCACCGACCCCGACGGCCCCACCCCGGTCGCGCACCGCACGGCCGTCGTCCGTACCGCCCGCAAGATCTTCGACGGCACGGTCTTCCCCCGCCCCGCCGTCCCCCTCCCCGTCAGGAGCCGCTGATGACCCCGCCGCTCGGCGACATCGCCCACCTCGGCCATGTCGAACTCCTCACCCCCGACCTGGACGCCAGCGTCCGGTTCTTCACCACGATCCTCGGCCTCACCGAGAACGGCCGCTCCGGCGACTCGGTGTACCTGAGGACCTGGGACGACTACGAGCACCACAGCCTCACCCTCACCGCCCACTCGACGTCAGGCATCCGCCGCACCGCCCTGCGCGCCTCCAGCGAGGAGGCACTGCAACGCCGGGTCAAGGAGACCGAGAACGCCGGCCGCCCCGGCCGCTGGGTCGAGGACGAGCCCGGACTCGGCCCGCTGTACGTCACCACCGACCCCGACGGCCACGAGTACGCCCTCTACTGGGAGAGCGAGTGGTACGAGGCGCCGCCCGAGCTGCGGCCCGGCCTCAAGAACCAGCCCCAGGCCAAGCCCGCGACGGGCGTCGGCGTACGCCGCCTCGACCACGTCAACTTCCTCGCCGCCGCGGTCGATTCGAACGCCGGCTTCGTCCAGCACGTCCTCGGCGCCCGCCCCACCGAACAGATCGTCCTCGACGAAGGACGCCTGGCCGCGCAGTGGCTGACGTTCACCAACAAGTCGTACGACATCGTCTACACGGAGGACTGGTCCGGCTCCAACGGCCGCCTCCACCACATCGCGTTCGCCACGGACACCCGCGAGGACATCCTGCGCGCCGCCGACCTGTGCCTGGACAACGGCGTGCACATCGAGACCGGCCCGCACAAGCACGCCATCCAGCAGACGTTCTTCCTGTACGTCTACGAGCCCGGCGGCAACCGCATCGAGCTGTGCAATCCGCTGACCCGGCTGGTGCTCGCCCCCGACTGGCCGCTGATCACCTGGACCCAGGCGGAGCGGGCCAAGGGCCAGGCATGGGGTCTGAAGACCATCGAGTCGTTCCATACGCACGGGACGCCTCCGCTCGACTGACGCCGACGCTCCCACCTGCGGCGCGGGCCATGACCGACCACGGCAGGGCCCGCGCCGTACCTGAGATTGTTGACAAAAACGTTGACACTCCTGCGACGGCTCCCTACCGTCGAGCGCATCTCATCCCCGTGTGCCGTTCCCGATAGGAAACAACGATGTCTCCGTCCCCCGCCTCCGCCCCGCCCGCTCGCGGCGGCAGACTGGCCGTGCTCGTCGTCGGCCTGTGCTGGCTGGTCGTCTTCTTCGACGGCCTCGACATGTTCGTCTACGGCGCCGAACTGCCCCACATGCTGGAGCACAAGGCCCTGGGACTCGTCCCCGACCAGGCCGGCGACCTCGGCAGCTACGCCACCTTCGGCATGCTGATCGGCGCCCTGTCCGCGGGCACGGTCACCGACTGGATCGGCCGCAAGAAGGTCATCCTCACCTGCACCACCGTGTTCTCGCTGGCATCCGCCCTGTGCGCGGTCGCCCCCAGCCTCGAGGTGTTCGGCCTCGGCCGCTTCATCGCCGGCCTGGGCCTCGGTGGCCTTCTCCCCACGACGATCACGATGGTCTCCGAGTACGCCCCGCGCGGCCGCGGCGCCCTCATCGTCGGCACGCTGATGACCGCGCACCAGGCCGGCGGCATCATGGCGGGCTTCCTGGGCCTGTGGACGAGCGGCCCCGACGGCTGGCGTGTCGCCTACTGGATCTGCGTCATCCCGCTCCTGGTCGGAGTCCCGCTGGTCGCGAAGTACCTGCCCGAGTCGATGCGCTTCCTGATCGCCAAGGGGCGGGTCGAGGAGGCCCGGGCCCTCGCCGACCGCTACGACGTCGAACTGCCCGTCGTCGCGGCGGACCGCCCCGCCGCCGGGGACCGCTGGAGCGCCGTCGCGGCCCTGTTCCGCGGCAACCTGTGGCGTACGACGGCCCTGTTCTGGCTGGCCTCCTTCTGCGGCCTGCTGCTCGTCTACGGGGTCAGCAACTGGCTGCCGACGATGATGCGCGGCGCGGGCTACGAACTGGGCTCCTCCCTCTCCTTCCTGATCGTCATCAACCTCGGCGGCATCGTGGGCATGCTGGTCGCCGGCCGCTGCTCCGACCGCTACGGCTCCGCCCGTATCGCCACGATCTGGTTCGCGGGCACGGCAGTGGGCGTCTACCTCCTGGGCATCCACATGGCACTGCCGCTCACGTACACCGTGGTCTTCCTCACCGGCATGTTCCTCTTCAGCGCCCAGGCCATGATCTACGCGACGGTGGCGGGCCGCTCGACCGACGCCAACCGGGCGACGGCGGTGGGCTGGGTGTCCGGCATCGGCCGCTTCGGCGCGGTGTTCGGGCCGTGGCTCGGGGGCCGGCTCGTGGCGAGCGGCTCGGAGACCTGGGGGTTCACCGCGTTCGCCATCGCGGCGGTACTGGCGACGGTGTTCGTCGCGCTGACGGGCCTGCGGGCGCAGGGCGAGCGGACGTCGCCCTCAAAGGCGGAGGAACTGACCAGGACGGGCTGAACCAACGCGGACGAGCCCCGAAGCGGTGTCTCGCCCCCGCCGCCCCCGAACCCCCGCTACGGCCCTGAACGGGCCTGGTCCTCAAACTCCCCCAGAGGGGGGACCCCCCAACGGGCTGGTTTGTCAGCCCGTCCGGCGTTTGAGGACAAAGGGGGGTCTGGGGGCGCAGCCCCCAGGAACGGGATGGGACGGGTAGG
>NZ_JBSFDA010000088.1:0-43324 GCF_053593675.1 Streptomyces sp. NPDC002156
TCGTGGTCCTCATTGAACACAGTACGGCGCACCGCCGCCTCCTCGATTCGACTTGCCTAAGCGCTTGCTCAGATCAACCGTACCGGCGAGTACGAAGCCCCGTCCAGAGGAGTCGGGCCGTAACGCTCATCACTCCCCCGCCGAGCCCGGCACCTCCGCCGCCGCGAACGCCCCCCTGGCCATCCGGTGCAACAGCGCGGCCGTGACGCCCCGGCCCGGGAGTCCGCCCGGGCGACCCAGGTGCGGGGTCGAGTTCAGGAGGCCGAAGACCGAGTGGACCGCCGAGCGGGCCGTCGGTTCGGTCAGCTCCGGGTAGACCTCGCGCACGACCTCCACCCACAGTTCGACGTACTGCCGCTGGAGCTGGCGCACCAGCTTGCGGTCACTGTCGCGCAGGCGGTCCAGTTCGCGGTCGTGGAGGGTGATCAGGGGGCGGTCGTCCAGGGCGAAGTCGATATGGCCCTCGATGAGGGAGTCGAGGAGGGTCTCGGGGTCCCCGTCGGACTCCGCGACCCGCCGCTTGCCGCCCGTCAGGAGCTGGCCGCTGATGCCCACCAGCAGCTCGGCGAGCATCGCGTCCTTGCCCGGGAAGTGGCGGTAGAGGCCGGGGCCGCTGATGCCCACCGCGGCCCCTATCTCGTCCACGCCCACACCATGGAAACCGCGCTCGGCGAAGAGCCGGGCAGCCTCCTTGAGGATCTGCTCGCGACGGGTCGGGGCGTCGGTTCTGGTGGCCATGCAAATGATTCTAGACACGGAGGTTAGCGGTCGTTAACCTGGAGGAAATGCGTTAACGCTCATTAACTTGTCGACCACAGGGTGAGGGGACCGCAGGATGCAGGAGGCACCGGAGCTGCACAGCGCGGCGGACCCCGCGTCGGAGGCCTGGCGGGCCAACGAGGCGGCTCACCGCGCGCTGGTCGAGGAGCTGCACGGCAAGCTGGCCGTGGCCCGGCTGGGCGGGGGCGAGAAGGCCCGGGCCCGGCACACCGCGCGCGGGAAGCTGCTTCCCCGGGAGCGGGTGGACCAGCTCCTTGATCCCGGATCGCCCTTCCTTGAGCTGGCTCCCCTCGCCGCCGACGGGATGTACGAGGGGCAGGCACCGGCCGCCGGTGTCATCGCCGGAATCGGGCGGGTCAGCGGGCGTGAGTGCGTGATCGTCGCCAATGACGCCACCGTCAAGGGCGGCACGTACTACCCGATGACCGTCAAGAAGCATCTCCGCGCGCAGGAGGTCGCCCTCGACAACCGGCTTCCGTGCATCTACCTGGTGGACTCCGGCGGGGCCTTCCTGCCCATGCAGGACGAGGTCTTCCCCGACCGTGACCACTTCGGGCGGATCTTCTTCAACCAGGCCCGGATGTCCGGCGCCGGGATTCCACAGATCGCCGCCGTGCTCGGGTCCTGCACGGCCGGTGGGGCCTACGTCCCGGCCATGAGCGACGAGGCCGTCATCGTCCGCAATCAGGGGACCATCTTCCTGGGCGGGCCCCCATTGGTGAAGGCCGCCACCGGTGAGGTCGTCACCGCCGAGGAGCTGGGCGGAGGGGACGTCCACGCGCGCGTGTCGGGCGTCACCGACCATCTCGCCGAGGACGACGCGCACGCCCTGCGCATCGTCCGGAACATCGCCGCGACCCTCCCCGCGCGCGGGCCGCTCCCCTGGGACGTCCGACCGTCCATCGAGCCGAAGGCCGACCCCCACGGGCTCTACGGCGCCGTGCCCGTCGACTCCCGCACCCCCTATGACGTACGGGAGATCATCGCGCGCGTGGTCGACGGTTCCCGGTTCTCGGAGTTCAAGGCCGAGTTCGGGCAGACCCTGGTCACCGGGTTCGCGCACATCCACGGGCACCCGGTCGGGGTGATCGCCAACAACGGCATCCTGTTCTCCGAATCCGCCCAGAAGGGCGCCCACTTCATCGAACTCTGCGACCAGCGCGGCATCCCGCTCCTCTTCCTGCAGAACATCTCCGGGTTCATGGTGGGCCGGGACTACGAGGCGGGGGGCATCGCCAAGCACGGCGCCAAGATGGTCACGGCGGTGGCCTGCACGCGCGTGCCCAAGCTGACGGTGGTGGTCGGCGGGTCGTACGGCGCCGGGAACTACTCGATGTGCGGCCGGGCGTATTCACCGCGCTTCCTGTGGATGTGGCCCGGCGCCAAGATCTCGGTCATGGGCGGCGAGCAGGCCGCGTCCGTCCTCGCGACCGTCAAGCGGGACCAGCTGGAGTCCCGTGGGGAGTCCTGGGCGGCGGCGGACGAGGACGCCTTCAAGGACCCGATCCGCGCGCAGTACGAGCGCCAGGGCAACGCCTACTACGCGACGGCCCGGCTCTGGGACGACGGCGTCATCGACCCCCTCGAAACCCGCCAGGTACTGGGGCTCGCGCTCACCGCCTGCGCCAACGCGCCACTGGGCGACCCCCAGTTCGGCGTCTTCCGGATGTGAGGACCCATGTTTGACACAGTTCTGGTCGCCAACCGGGGTGAGATCGCGGTCCGGGTCGTCCGCACCCTCCGTGCGCTGGGCGTGCGTTCGGTGGCCGTCTTCTCCGACGCGGACGCCGACGCACGGCACGTCCGGGAGGCCGACACGGCGGTACGGATCGGACCTGCGGCAGCGGCGGCGAGCTATCTGTCCGTCCCGCGCATCCTCGAAGCCGCCGCCCGCACCGGCGCCCAGGCCGTGCACCCGGGGTACGGCTTCCTCGCGGAGAACGCGGTCTTCGCGCGCGCGTGCGTCGACGCCGGGCTCGTCTTCATCGGGCCGCCCGCCGACGCGATCTCCCTGATGGGCGACAAGATCAGCGCCAAGGAGACGGTCCGCGCGGCCGGGGTCCCGGTGGTCCCCGGGTCGAGCGGCAGCGGCCTCACCGACGCCGAACTGGCCGACGCGGCACGGGAGATCGGCATGCCGGTACTCCTCAAGCCCAGTGCGGGCGGGGGCGGCAAGGGCATGCGGCTGGTGCGGGAGGCCGGCGCGCTGGCGGAGGAGATCGCCGCCGCCCGCCGCGAGGCCCGCGCCTCCTTCGGCGACGACACGCTCCTCGTCGAACGGTGGGTCGACCGGCCCCGGCACATCGAGATCCAGGTCCTGGCCGACGGCCATGGAAACGTCGTACACCTGGGCGAGCGCGAGTGTTCGCTCCAGCGGCGGCACCAGAAGATCATCGAGGAGGCGCCCTCCGTCCTCCTCGACGAGGGCACGCGCGCGTCCATGGGCGAGGCGGCCGTCCAAGCGGCCCGCTCCTGCGGCTACGTCGGCGCGGGGACGGTCGAGTTCATCGTCCCCGGCAGCGACCCCGCCTCGTACTACTTCATGGAGATGAACACCCGCCTCCAGGTGGAGCACCCGGTGACGGAACTCGTCACGGGCCTCGACCTGGTGGAGTGGCAGCTGCGGGTCGCGGCGGGCGAGCCACTGTCCTTCGGACAGGAGGACGTACGGCTGACCGGGCACGCCGTGGAGGCCCGTGTCTGCGCGGAGGACCCCTCCCGCGGCTTCCTGCCGTCCGGCGGCACGGTGCTCGCCCTGCGCGAACCCTCCGGTGACGGCGTACGCACCGACTCGGGGCTGACCGAGGGCACGGAGGTCGGTTCGCTGTACGACCCGATGCTGTCCAAGGTGATCGCGTACGGCCCGGATCGTCCTACCGCGCTCCGGAAACTCCGGGCCGCCCTCGCGGAGACGGTAACGCTGGGCGTGCCGACGAACGCCGGTTTCCTGCGCCGGCTCCTTGCCCATCCGGCGGTCGTGGCGGGCGAGTTGGACACGGGGCTGGTCGAGCGCGAGGTGGACTCCCTCGTACCGGACGGGGTGCCGGAGGAGGTGTACGAGGCGGCGGCGGCCGTACGGCTGGAGGCGCTGCGGCCGAAGGCAGGGGCGGAGGCGGGCGGCTGGACGGACCCCTTCTCCGTGCCCAGCGGTTGGCGGCTGGGAGGCACGCCCAAGCCGGTCGGCTTCTCCCTGCGCGTGCCGGGACTTGAACCCGTCACTCATGTGGGACATGGCACCCACACCGTCACCGACGATCAGGTGTCCGTGGTCCTGGACGGCATCCGGCACACATTCCATCGCGCCGGCGACTGGCTTGGCCGGGACGGCGACGCCTGGCAGGTGCGCGACCACGATCCCGTGGCCGCCGCCCTGACCGGCTCCGCGCACTCCGGCGCGGACTCGCTCACGGCGCCCATGCCCGGAACGGTCACCGTCGTGAAAGTGGCCGTGGGAGATGAAGTGGCCGCAGGTCAGAGCCTGCTGGTCGTGGAGGCGATGAAGATGGAGCACGTCATCGCCGCCCCGCACGCGGGCACGGTCGCCGAGCTGGACGTCATTCCGGGGACGACGGTCGCCATGGACCAGGTGCTCGCCGTGATCACCCCCGCGGAGTCCCTGGCAGCAGAGCCCTCGGCAGAGCAGGCCTCGGCAGAGGAGGAGAAATGACGCTCCCCATGGTCGTACCGGCCCCGGATCTGCCCGCGCGGGTCAGGATCCACGAGGTCGGCGCGCGTGACGGGCTGCAGAACGAGAAGGCGACCGTGCCGACGGCGGTGAAGGCGGAGTTCATCCGCCGGCTGGCCGACGTGGGCCTGACGACGATCGAGGCGACGAGCTTCGTCCACCCGAAGTGGGTGCCCCAACTCGCCGACGCGGAACAGCTGTTCCCGCTCGTCAGCGATCTCCCCGTACGGCTGCCGGTGCTCGTCCCGAACGGACGCGGCCTGGACCGCGCCCTGGCGCTCGGCGCACGGCAGGTAGCCGTCTTCGCCAGCGCGACCGAATCCTTCGCCAAGGCCAACCTCAACCGCACGCTCGACGAGTCGCTCGCGGTGTTCGAGCCGGTGGTGCGGCGGGCGAAGGACGAGGGCGCGCACGTACGCGGCTATGTGTCGATGTGCTTCGGCGACCCCTGGGAGGGGGCGGTCCCGCTCCACCAGGTCGTACGGGTGTGCAGGGCGCTGCTGGACATGGGCTGCGACGAGCTGAGCCTCGGCGACACGATCGGCGTCGCCACCCCCGGCCATGTCCTGGAGCTGCTCTCCTCCCTCAACGAACAGCGCGTGCCGACGAACGTGCTCGGCGTGCACTTCCACGACACCTACGGGCAGGCGCTCGCCAACACCCTGGCCGCGCTCCAGCACGGCGTCACGACCGTGGACGCCTCCGCGGGCGGCCTCGGCGGCTGCCCGTTCGCCAAGTCGGCGACCGGCAACCTCGCCACCGAGGACCTGGTGTGGATGCTCCAGGGCCTCGGCATCGAGACCGGGGTCGACCTCGCCGGCCTCGTCGCCACGAGCACCTGGATGGCCGACCAGTTGGGCCGCCCGAGCCCGTCCCGCACCGTACGAGCCCTGTCCCACAAGGATCCCGAGGAATCCACGGAATCCCTGCAACCCACGGAACCTACGGAACCCACGGAATCCCAGGAGCAGTGAACGACCATGGACCACAAGCTCTCCCCCGAACTGGAAGAACTCCGCCGTACGGTCGAGCAGTTCGCGCACGATGTCGTCGCTCCGAAGATCGGCGACTTCTACGAGCGGCACGAGTTCCCGTACGAGATCGTCCGTGAGATGGGCCGGATGGGCCTGTTCGGGCTGCCGTTCCCCGAGGAGTACGGCGGGATGGGCGGCGACTATCTGGCGCTGGGCATCGCGCTGGAGGAACTGGCGCGGGTGGACTCGTCGGTGGCGATCACCCTGGAGGCGGGGGTCTCGCTGGGCGCGATGCCCATCCATCTGTTCGGCACGGAGGAGCAGAAGCGGGAGTGGCTGCCGCGGCTGTGCGCCGGGGAGATCCTGGGCGCGTTCGGCCTGACGGAGCCGGACGGCGGCTCGGACGCGGGCGCGACCCGTACGACGGCCCGCCTCGACCCCGACACCGACGAGTGGGTGATCAACGGCACGAAGTGCTTCATCACCAACTCGGGTACGGACATCACGGGCTTCGTGACAGTGACGGCGGTGACGGGCCGCAAGCCGGACGGCAGGCCGCACATCTCCGCGATCCTCGTGCCGTCGGGCACGGCCGGGTTCACGGTGGCGGCGCCGTACTCGAAGGTCGGCTGGAACGCGTCGGACACCCGGGAGCTGTCCTTCGCGGACGTACGGGTCCCGGCGGCGAACCTGGTCGGCGAGGAGGGGCGCGGGTACGCCCAGTTCCTGCGCATCCTCGACGAGGGGCGGATCGCGATCGCGGCGCTGGCGACCGGGCTCGCCCAGGGCTGTGTGGACGAGTCGGTGAAGTACGCCAAGGAACGGCAGGCGTTCGGGCGGCCGATCGGCGCGAACCAGGCGATCCAGTTCAAGATCGCGGACATGGAGATGAAGGCCCACACGTCCCGGCTGGCCTGGCGCGACGCGGCCTCCCGCCTCGTATCGGGCGAGCCCTTCAAGAAGGAAGCGGCTCTGGCGAAGCTGTACTCGTCCACGATCGCCGTGGACAACGCCCGCGACGCGACGCAGATCCACGGCGGCTACGGCTTCATGAACGAGTACCCGGTGGCCCGAATGTGGCGCGACTCGAAGATCCTGGAGATCGGTGAGGGCACCAGCGAGGTGCAACGGATGCTCATCGCACGGGAGTTGGGGCTGGGGATGGAGATGGCGGGCTGAGCCCCACGGACAGGGCCCCGGTGATCGCGGCGGCGTGCCGGTAGGCGCTGTGAGCCCCCGCGATCACCCGGTCCTGGGCCTCGGGGCCGGCGAGGGCCTGGTTCATCCGGGCGGTGAGGCCGGCCCAGCGGTCACGGTCGCCGCTGGTGTAGTAGGCGACGCCGTCGATGCCGGGGAGCTGATAGGCGGCGGTGACGTACGAGTGGAGGAAGAGGGCGCCGAGCGTCGAGCCCTCCATGACGTAGAGGTATCCGAGGAGGGCGGGGAGGTCGGACTCGGCGGCGCGCTGCCGTATGTCGGCGGCGAAGGCGTCGGCTTCCTCAGCGGCCCAGGGGCCGGGGACGGTACCGAGGCCGGCGAAGTAGGCCAAGTCGCGCTCGACGAGGGGGAGTTTGACGAGGTCCGGCGACCACACGGGGCCGACGGAGGAGTCCGAGGAACCCGTGACACGACCGAGTTCGCCCTCAAGAGCCTCCAACACCACCCGGTAGGCGGCGAGTTGGCCGACGTACCGCTCGACGGGAAGTGTCCCGGCGATCATCGCGCTCGCGAAGGGGGTGGCTTCCAGGGCGTCGTGCCAGTCGCGGGTGCTGGCACGCAGCCGCTCAACCACCGTGGCCGGGACCGGAACCGGGGCGGCCATCACGTACCGCTCCGCTGCTGGAGCGTCTCGTGGAGACGGTCGATGAGGTGGCCCTTGCGTTCGATGGTGAGGTCGAAGTAGGCGGCGCTGAGGTCGGACCGGCACACGCGGTACACGCTCTCCTTGGCGTCGAGCTTCAGCCGGACGGCTTCGGCGGCGAGTTCGAGGAGGGTCGATTCCAGTTTGGGATGCCCGAGAACGTAGGCCTTGAGCCGCTCGCCAGAGAGGGACGATCGGGGCGACTCGGGATCTGTCGATTCGTCGAGCAGTTCGAGGAAGACCCGGTTGCTGAGCCCGTCGTAGTCCTCATGGATCCTGCCCCCGCCGAACTCGGGTACGAAGTCGGTGAGGTCGTTGAACAGCTGGCTGGCCAGGCCGAGTTGGCGCATGGCGACGTCCAGGATGTCCTGCTCGTCCTCGACGACGCGGAGAGCGGCGAGTGCCGAGTCGAGCGGCATCCGGAACAGCGTGCCGGTCTTGAGGGCGGCGAGGGACTCCCAGTAGGCGACGCGCTCTTCGAGGGGCGCGGCGATGAGTTCGGCGCGGGTCTCGGCCGTACGGGTGGAGAGGTCGACGGCCTGCCCGGTGAAGCCGCTCTCCACCGCGCGCACCAGACTGTCCACGACAGCGGGATCCTCCGCGTGCCGCAGGACGGCCGCGATCAGCCAGGAACCGGTGTTGAGGGCGAGCGGTACGCCATGGGTGACGTGAAGCGCGGGTTCGCCGTACCGGACATCACTGCCGTCCTGGATGTCGTCGATGGCGACGAAGGCCTTGAGCATGACCCGTACGGCCACCGCCGCTCGCCGGACGACCGCCAAGTCCGCCGAGAATGCCTCGTTCCCGGTTTCGTGGGGGAAGCCCCGGTAGTTGCGGTATGCCCAGTACACCATCGACGGCCGCAGCGGGGCCCGGTTGCCGCCGGGTGCCCCGGCGGTCGGGGGCAGCGCCTCCTGGCCCACCTTGGACCCGACGGCATCGGCGACGGGCTCGTAGAGGGAGCGCCGCAGGGCGGCCTCGTACACGGACTGCGAGGAGACCGCCGCGGGGGCGGTCAGAGAGCCGAGAAACTCGGCCAGATCGTCCTCCAGCAGAGCCGCATCGCCCCGCACGACGGCCGCCACCGCTTCCCTTGCCTGCGCTGCCGCGTCAGCGACCTTCTCCGTGGCACCCATTCCCGCCTCAGCCTCCGCTTCCGGCTCCCGCCCCCGACCCCCGTCGACACGCAGAAGCGTGATCGCAACCGGCGTTCTTCGCAAGGGAGTTCGAGGCCAGGGCGGAGGCCGATATGGCGAAATTCAGCCTCTTGGCAAGTTTGGCATATTCAATCGGCAATGATTATAGGCACATTCACTCGTACGGCTGAAGTCGACCCACATGGCCTACGAGAGCGCACTCACTCAACTACGTTCCGTCACATGGTCAGCTCAGCGCATGAGGCGATGCACCAGATCTTCCGGGAGGATCCGGGCCTGGTCGCCCGAGTCCTCCCGAAGGCCGGCATCGCCTTCCCCGAACCGACGGCCACCCGACTCGTGGACACCGATCTCACCGAGATCAAGCCCCTGGTGCGCCGCGTGGACACGCTGTTGGAAGTCGAGGTCGACACGGCGGACGGCGGAGGCTATCTGCTGCTCGTGGAGTCCCAGGGCAAACCGGACCCGGACAAGTTCAGCAGTTGGGCGTACTACTTGGCGCACATCCACGCCGAACGCAAGTTGCCCCCGGTGCTGCTGGTGGTGTGCCAGGACAAGAACACCGCCTCCTGGGCAGCGAACCCGATCCGCATCGGACTGCCGGTCCACACCAGCATGATGGTCTTCCCACTGGTCCTGGGTCCCGACAACGTTCCCGCGATCCTCGACCCGGACGAGGCGGCAGCGGATCTCCCCCTGGCCGTGTTCTCCGCACTCGCCCACGCCAAGGACCCGGCCCTCCCTGCGATACTGGAAACACTGGCGGCGGCGGTGGACATCGTCGGCGACAATGTCGCGGCGGACTGGGTGGAATTCGCTGAAATCGGCCTGGACAACACCCAGGCCCGCGCACACTGGAGGAAACTGATGGCGATGCGTACCAGCCGCTTCCCCGGCCGCGGCACCATCATCGAGGAAACCCGCATCAAGGCCCACGCCGAGAGCCGCGCCAAGGACATCCTCCGCGTCCTCGAACTCCGCGGCATCGACGTCCCCGAAGCCGCCCGCGAACGCATCACCAACTGCACCGACCTGGACACCCTCGGCACCTGGTTCGACCGGGCCATCGCAGCCGCCAGCACCGAGGAACTGTTCCAAGAGGCATAGGTAGGGAACCCACCAACAGGTTCGGTTCCCAGACAACACCCAGCGCCCCCCACACTGGAGAAACCTGATGGCCATGCGTACCAGCCGCTTCCCCGGCCGCGGCACCATCGTTGAGCAGGTCCGCATCTCGGCCCGCTCCGAGGACATCCTCCGTATCCTCGAACTCCGCGGCATCGACGTCTCCGAAGCCGCCCGCGAACGCATCACCCAGCACACCCCCCTGGAGACCCTCAACATCTGGATCGACCGGACCCTCACAGTCACCAGCACCGAGGAACTGTTCCGAGAGGCTTAACCCCAGAACCTCGCCGACAAGGGCCGCGACACCGGAGTTCGCCGGTGGGGCGGCCCTTTCTCCTACGCATGGCCGCTTCCGCCCTTCTGCCCCAGGCGGAACCCGGACGAAGCCCGGCCCGGCCCGGCTCGGCTCAGACGCGGTGGACCGTGTGGAGAGTGCTGGCATACGTCCCCGCCCCATCCAGCAGCGAGGCGCCGCCGAGGTCGGCCATCGTGGGCCCGTCGACGGTCTTGCGGCTGGAAAGGAACCGGCGCTTGCCACCCGCGTCGACGCCCAGATGGATGCCGACGTGATCGACGGTGACCGTCGCGTTGTCGTCGCCGGAGTCGGCGTTGAAGAGGACCAGGTCGCCGGGTTGGAGCAGCGCGGCGACGGGCGGGTTGGTGCCGTCGGTACGGTCGATCCGTACACCCGGGGTGTGGTCGGCCATGTGCCGGGACTTGCGCGGGATGCGGAGCCCGGTGGTGTCCTCGCCGGCGGCCAGCGGAACTCCCAGGTGGTAGCCGTACACCATGCGCACGTACCCCGAGCAGTCGAGATTGCCGACCTGTTTGGCGGAGGGCCCGGTGTGGGTGCCGTCGTCGAAGGTCCAGCCGATGTTCATGTACTCGTGGAAGTCGGCGCCCTCGTAGCGGTAGCCCTGGGGGTCGAGGTACCCGTAACCGGCCTCGCCGAGCACCTGCTTGCCCTGGGCCAGCCCGGCTCCGGCGGTCACCGCGGGCGCACCGCCGAGGAACATGGCCGCGTACGCGAGCACATCAGGAGCGGTGGACCCGACCCACCCGCGTACGACGGCCGCGGTCCCCTCGGTCCACGTCCCGTCGAAGGGCTGGGGCAGCACCCGCACCCAGTCGCCGTGGGTGACGCTCGGCGGCACCTCCCAGTTGGCGGCGTCGACCTGGAACCGGCTGACGGAGAGGGTGACCGGCAGATTGGTGCACCCGGAATTGGCCAGCGCACGAAGCCCGACCCGCCCCTTGGCGAAGGTGGGATCACTGGTCTCGACGGCCCAAGCGGCCGGCTCGGCCGAGGCGGAGGCCCACGCCTTGACCCGGATGGCCGTCCCTTCCCGCCGCACCCGGATGGTCCACTCGGTACCGGCCGCGACTCCATTGGCAAGGGTCACGGCGGGCACCAACTGACTGACGACGTCGGCGACTTCCTTCTCGACACGGAGTTGGACAGCGCCCGTGGTGAGAAAGGACAGCCGGGCCCGGTAGTTGCTGTGCGGGCTCTGATACCCGAAGGTCAGCGCGTACGAACACGCCTCCCCCGTGGGCACCTTGTCGATGGAGGCCACCGCACGCACATCGACGTCGGTGATCTCACCGTCGCGCAAGCTGGCGTGCCGACTGACGCCGTCCGTGGTCAGGGCGATCCTCCCGGCCCCCGGCACAACCGAGTAGTCGGTGTCCCCGCCCCCGAGAGTGGCCCAACTCCCGCCACCGGGCGAGGTACCCCAGTACGCCCGGTCCTCCTCGGGCAGCGACAGATCCGGCAGGGTGCGCTTGAGGTCGTCCACGAAGAGCCGCTTGTTCTCGACGAACGTCCGCTGCGGCCCCGGCAGTACGACGGTCCGCGCACCGTGCGTCAGCAGCGCGACGCGCTTTCCGCCGGAGGTGACCTCGGTGCGGGTCGGGGTGCCTGGGAGCACGGTCGCGGTGAGGGTGGTGGTGAGGGTGAGGGGGGCGAAGTAGGAGGCGTCGAGTGGGGGGAGGGTCACTGCGGAACGGGCGCCGGTGACAAGGCCGTTCGAGGTCGGGAAGGGCGGGACGGTTGCTGCTGAGGCGGCGGCGCGTGCGGGGGCGGCGGCCAGGGTACTGAGGGGAACGGAGGCGGCTGAGGCTGCGATGGCGGCCAGGAGGTGTCGGCGGGAGGTGGTGGGCATGGGGTGGATGATCTCGTATGGGGGCCGGGCGGGCGGAGTTGTTTTTGAGGGGCGGGGCTGCTGGCGGGGTCAGACACCGCACTGACGAGGCCGCAAGGTGACCAATCCCCCCATTCTTCTCACGTTATGAACTCACTCAACTACCCTCGGTGCATGTTCGTTTCTCAAGCGCGCCGCTATGTGCACGAAGTGGCTCAGGCCAACCTTGCACACAGGCAGGGACTCGGGATGCGGCGATCAACAGCGCGAGGGGCGTGAGGACCGGTGGCGATGCAGGACAGCAGGGGCAGGCAACAGGGCCGGGGTACGGGCGAAGGGCTTGACCCGTACGCGTCGCCGAGGGCGTTCTACGGGTGCGAGCTGCGCCGAGAGCGGGAAGCCGCGGGCTTCTCCCAGGAGCAGTTGGGGGAGAAGGTCTTCTGCTCGGGCACATACATCGGCCAGTTCGAGTCGGCGATGCGTCGCCCGCAGCCGGACCTGTCCCGCCTCTTCGACCAGATCTTCGGTACGGGTCAGCACTTCGAGCGGCTGTGCGGCCTGGCCCGGAAGTCCAAACACGCGGACTACTTCGCGGACGCGGCGGAGCTGGAGAAGCTCGCGAAGACGATCAGCGAGTACGCGCCGATGCTGGTGCCGGGGTTGTTGCAGACGGAAGAGTATGCGCGGGCGATCACCCGCGTCACCTTGCCGTATGCGGAGCCGCATGAGATCGAGGAGTACGTGCAGATCCGGCTGGAGCGGCAGAGCATCCTGGCGAGGACAACGAGGCCTCTGTTGTGGGCAGTTCTCCACGAGACCGTTCTTCGGGTGCCGATGGGCGGACCCGTCGTCATGTCGGAACAGCTGCAGCACCTGGTCGAAGCGGGGATGAGCCGGCGCGTGGTAGTCCAGGTACTTCCGTTTGCCGCCTCGGCCGAGGCGTTCATCAACGGCATGACGTCTCACTTCACCTTCCACGACGCTCCGCCCGCTGTCTACGCGGAAGGAGCCGGGAGCGGCCAACTCATCGAGGAACCGGCACTGGTTGAGCAGTACCAAAGGTCATACGATCGGGTCAGGGCAGCCGCACTGTCGCCAGCGGCATCCCTGGACCTGATCGCATCGGCGGCGGAGGACTACTCAACAACATGAGCACCCGACACGACCTGAGCGCGGCAGCCTGGCGGAAGTCGTCCTACAGCGATGGCCAGGGGGGCAGTTGCGTGGAAGTAGCCGACGGCTTCCCCGGCATCGTCCCTGTGCGCGACAGCAAGTTCCACGGAGGCCCCGCTGTCATCATCCGAAACACTGGATGGTCAGCCTTCGTCACCGCTGTCAGGGACGGATCGATCACGCACTCTTCAGGCGGGTAGCGCCTCATCACAGGGTGTGTCCGCAACGCCAACTCGCGGGAATCCTCCCAAGACTCCCGCCGTCCTTTTGGTCAACCTCGGCAAGCTCGTGTCACATGACGTTCTGCTCGCTCTCGGCGGACCGGATGCCCCACCCGGCGGTGCCGGGTGGGGCATCCGGTCCGCAGTCACTTACATGACCTCAAGCGACACGCTTGCGATCGCAGCAAGCACACTGACTTGAACTGGCCCTTCCGCCCGGAACCAGATCAACGCCGGGAGCGAAGATGAGCGGATCAGTTCGAGTGCCAGCCCGTCAGGCCAAGGCGAATCGCTCGGCTCCAGAAGTGTTGCCGTTACCTGATCCAGCGGCTCGTCACCAGTACCCGGGGGGCGCTCAATCGAGCAAAATTAGACGTCCCGAAATGCGAGCGTCATATCCGGCTTCTCGGGCCCCCAGCGGAGACCCATCTCCAACGCATCGATGTCGTCGATGCGCTCGAGCGAGAGGCGATCCAGAAAATACCCCTGGCAACCTTGAGCGACTTCGATAAACTTCTGAAGCGAGCTCACCGGATCACCATCTCACCAGTCGAATGGTCCTGGGTGACTTTTCCATCTGGGCCACATCTCTGCCGGTAGTTCTTTTGATTGGGGCCAGAATCAATTGAGGGACCGACCCCCTGCACTTCACCGTTGAGCCTGATCCAGATCTGACTATCATCGAACCGCCGTTCTGCACAACCTCCGTCCGCTGACGTTGCCGTCAACTACTGCCGTCACACCACACTGAAGCCCTGCCAGGCACGTCCTGACGGGGCTTCAGATTTGCATGTGCACGTTGGCTACTGCCACCCGATGGACTCGCGGAACCGCCGCACCCGAGAGATGGTCGTCGACCACTCGGAAATTTGGTTTCCGTCCTCGTCGATCAAACTTCGCGCCTCCACATACCGCCAAGGCTCTTGCGGATTGAAGCGATCTTCGAGGTCATCCAGGAAGATAATCGAGTTTTGCACGTAGACATCTTCCCCTTCCCGGTAAATAGGCCAGCAGAAGATGAAGTTAGCGACCTCCGGGTCCGTGATCGAAGAGATGAGACACGAGGTTGAATTCTTCCTCGTCTCAAGCTCCCTCAGGGCTCTCTCCCAACTTCGATAGTAGTCACCCACCGTCCAGAAGCTCAGGTCCATCGGGAATGATTCTGAGAAGTCCCCGACTGTGACCCTGCCGGTGGCCTCGGAAGGCGACGAGACGCCGTCCTCCGAGGAGGGATCACCGATCACTTCGATCGCAAAACGATTATTCCTTGAGATAGTTGAGGTCTGGGTCATAAGTACCGATCCGTTGGCCCTTGCGGTTGAACATCTTCCAGCCGCCCGACACATTATGCCCATCAACATCCGGCGTTATGTAGTTCTTCCCGTTCGAGAAGACCACCTGGCCGTGCGAATTGAACGGAGCCTTTTGTGCAGGGATTCTCGTCCTGTACCCAAGGGCTCCCGCCCTGTCACCTACAGTTCCGGCGTACAACTCTCGGTTCTGCGCACTCCGCGCGGCTACTGAGTCCGGATGATAGGGATCACCCTTGAGTGCCGGGGAAGAGGTGTACCCCTCAGGAAGATCACAGTCGCTGTTGTGAACGAGCACCGGCGTCTGTCCCGCCAGCACATAGTACGTGTGCAGATCGTCGACAGTCAGGTTGTAGGTGCGGGCGTGCTTCGCGTAGGCCCGGTTACCTATGACGATGACGGTGCTGCCGTCGTTGGTGAGGAGGGTCATACCTGGGGTGAGCGCCCCAGCCTGCATCCACTTGCGCTCAGACGGCGACCAGAAGGGATGTTCATGGGTCGCCGTCAGGTGTTCCACACCGTCTTTAGAAGCGATGGAGAGTTCGTTGAAGTACTTGTCACTTTCGGTGACGATCAGGTGGGTGACCTCACGCGGCCCGGTCTTACCGGTTTCGGGATCTGTGGCCACGACTTTATCGCCGACCTCGACGTCCTCGATGTCTTTGGTCTTTCCGTCAGCCATGAGGACGTCTGTACCGGCCAGGAAACATTTGCAGCCGTATTTTCCTCCGCCGAGTCCTAGGGCAATGAGTTCCAGTGACTCTTGCATAGTTTCATTGACTATGGTCTCAATCCGCGCGTCACTTGCACACTGCTCGGCGTGTTGGAGGCAGTACGTGGCGGCGAGTTTCTTGGCTCCAGGAACATCGTGAGTCTTGAGAAGGTAGTTGTACGCGGCTTGACATCCGGCTCTTCCGTAGCAGGCCATCGAGAGATTGCGACCTTCGCCTACCGGCGTATCCCAGTAATCGCCATTCGCCCCGGTGGCATAGGTGTACCAGTACCTGGTCAGGTCATCTGCGTCATTGGTCTGCGGTCCGAGTTTGAGGAGCCTGTCCTCAACAGCATTGTTATTTCCGCTGACTGTTCCACTGCTGCTGGTACTCGCTGTGCCGCCCCCGGAGGGGACTACACCCGACGTGTCGGCCGTGCCGTCCGACTTGGAGCTGTAGCAGTAGATCCCGGCGTCGCTGCACTTGTCCCCTTCATGACCGCACTTGAGGCCACCGCACGGGTCAAGGCCCGCGGGATCGGAGAGCGTGACGGGGTTGTTGTTGCCGTAGGCATAGCCGTTGAGCGACTGGTGCTCGGCCACATTGAGCAAGGGGTCGACGCTGATGAAACGTCCGGTCGTCGGGTCGTACTCGCGGGCGCCGAGGTGGGTGAGCCCTGACGAGGGGTCAGCCGTGGCGCCGAGGAATGCTTTGTCGTCGGGCCAGGGGCCGTAGGCGGATTGGCTGCGGGTGGCGCCGAAGGGGGTGGTGTAACGCTTGGTGATGGCCTTCGTTGCGTCGTCGACCGCGAGGCTGCTCGTGCCGTGGTGGTCGGCGGCCAGCCAGCTCAGTACCGAGGTACCCGACTTGGTGGTGCGCATCGCGATGGTGGCGCCGGCTCCGATGTAGTAGCGCTGGGCCCAGATCTTGGGCGTCGAAGTCGTAGCGTCGAGATGGACCTCCGTGGCGCCCAGGTAGAGGACGGTCTCACCGGCGGTGTTACGGCGGATCAAGAGGCTGCCGTCGGCGTCGTAGACGTAGCCGGTGGTGGAGGTGCCTTCCTTGAGGGTGTCGAGGTTGCCTTCCGCCGACCATGTCAGGGTCTGGCTGGCAGTGCCGTCCGGCCGGGTCTTGGTGTTGCCCGTGGCGTCGTAGGTGTAAGTCGCCGACGCACCTGTGCAGGAAGACGCGGTCGCCAGGAGTTGGTGGGTCTTCGTGCTGTCGTAGCAGTACGTCTTCGTCGTGGTCGCGGCGGCGGTCTTCGTGGTCTCGGTCGCGCGCAGGCCCGAGTCCTTGTAGGAGTACGACGTCCAATACGGGGCGGCGCCGCCCAGATTCGCCGTCGTACGGTTGGCGGTGGAGCAGTCCGCCGTCGTCGGGGTCCAGGACTCCGTCAGACGGCGGTGGCCGTCGTAGGTGAAGCACTGGTTGTCCGCCGCGGCGGTGCCGCCCAGGGTCATCGGGTCCGAGACGGACGTGACGTTGCCTACGGTGTCGTAGGAGTAGTTCAGTTCCTGGAGCTTGTAGGCGTGCGTGTCGTCGGTGAACGACGAGGTGAGGAGGCGGTCGGTGCCCGCCTCGTAGATGTTGCTGAGGTAGCTGTTGTACGTACCTTCGGTTTGGGAGCGGCCCATGCTGAGGACCTGGGGCTGGCCCAGGGCCGTGTAGCTGGCGTCCAGTAGGTAGCCGCTGGTACCGGCGGTCTGGGTGTTCAGGCCCAGGTTGTCGTACTTGTAGACGACCGGTTCGGCCGGAAGACCTCCCACGGCCGGCTCGGTCGTGGACTGCTGGCTGCCATCGATGTTGTAGGCCGCGGAGAAGGTCAACGGCGTCGTGACAGCCTTGTTGGCGACGAGCGGGTCCGTCGTCGGCAGGGTGAGTTCTGTCATGGTGGCCCGGTACATGCTGTCGAAGGCCGTGACCTTCTTCGTGTACGTACCGGCGGCCGTGACACCGCCGACGTAGCGGGTGGCGGAGTCCTGCTGCCCCTTGGCGTTGGTAACCGAGTCATAGGTGTACGCGGTGAGCTTGTTCGCGTCCACCTGTTCCTCCGTGGTGGAGGTCAGGTCCGCGGTGGCGGCGGCGGACCATGTGCCTGTGGTACGGCCCAGGACGTCGTAGGCACTGATGACGACCCTGCCCTCCGCGTTCTTGGTCCAGGAGACCTGGTCCAGGGGCGTGTAGCCGGCGGTCGTCGTGCCCGTGTCGGGGTCGATGGCGGACGTCTGGCGGCCGTAGAGGTCGTAGGCGTACGACCACCCGCTGTCCGGGCCGGTGATCGTGGACTGCTTGCCGTCGCGGGTGTAGGTGAACTTCGTGGACGTGTAGGTCGCGCCCACTGTGGCACCGAAACCAGTGTCGGCCGGGCTGGTGCCCTCGTACTCGCGGGTTTCCGTCGTACGGCCCTGGGCGTCCACGATCGTACGGGCAGCCGAGCCTCCGCCGGGAGCGGTCGTCGCGGTGGAGTCACCCGTATAGGTACTGCTGGTGCTCCACTTCGTCACGCCTCCGACGTAGAAGGTGCTGGTGACAGGTCGCTCCGCACCGTCGAAGACGGTCACCGTCTCCTTCGGGGCGTGGCCGTCCCCGACCTCGGTGTATTCACCGGATGGGTTCTCGGTGTCGAAGGCGTCGGCGAACGTCTGGCTGACCAGCCCGCGGGTGTTGTAGCGGGTGTCGGTGAGCAGTCGGCCGCCCTGCGGGGTGGGGTTCTGGGTCTGGAGCGGCCTCAGCAGGGAGTCGTAGATGGTGTAGCTGGTGTTGTATGTGTCGCCGTACGGCCCGAGTGCCGAGGTCGAGGACCAGGGATTGTCCTTGTTGGAGACGGAGTAGGCGTAGATGTAGTTGGCTGTCTCGTTGCCGGCGCGGGAGCGGTTGGGCAGCCAGGTCGCGGTCGCGCGGCCGAGGGCGTCGTACGTCGTTTCGGTGATCTTGTTGTTGACGTCGTATATCTTGGTCGGCAGGCCCCTGGCGTAGTCGGCGTAGGTGTAGACGTTGTACGACTTGGCGTTGGTGACCTTGGTCCGGGTAAGCGGGCCGACCGCAACGGGAACGTAGGACGTGGCGGTGGTGTTGCCGGCTGCGTCGGTGGCCGTTGCCGTACGGCCCAGGGCGTCGTACGTCACCCTGCTGGTGGTCTGCCAACCGGACGGATGACGTTCGCCGTTGGTCGCCGACGCCGGGTAGGCAGAGGCGCGGCCGGTCCAGGTGACCTTGCCCAGGGTCGGAGTCTGGGACGCGGACCAGGCGGTAGTCGTGGACGGGCCGTCGTAGAAGGTGGCAGTGTCGGACAGGACGTCGCCGCGACTGGTGGCCGACGTGGGCAGGGACAGGTCTGTCTCAGCGGGTGTGCAGGATCTGCCGAGCACTCGGGTACGGGTGACCAGGGAGTTGATACCGAGCGTGCTGTTGGCCGCGTACCAGATGCGGGTGCACGTCTCGTCACCCGTGACAGTGGAGTCGCCCGCGTCGTGCACTTTCAGCGGCTGACCGTAGTCGTCCCACTCGGTCGTTGCTGTGGTGCGCGTGCGCCAGGCCGACTGCGCCGTCAGATAGGTGTGAATGAACGCCCTCTCCGTACGGACGTAGTACGCCTTGGTGTTCGAGGCCGTATGAGTGGCCGTGGTCCGGTACCAGGGGTCGTTGACGGTCACGGAGACCGGCGTCGAACCGTTGTAGGTGATCTGCTCGCGTAGGAAGCCCGCGTACGGGTCGCTGTCCGTCTGGTCGGCGACGTCCAGGCCAGTGAAGTCGATGCCCGCGACCGAGGCGGACCGAGTGGTCGCGGTGCCCTTGAGCTTGTCGCCGTGCATGCCTTGCAGGTAGGTGGAGACCGTCTTGGACTGGGTGGCGCCCGCGATGCCCTTGGTGGCGGTGACCTTGCCGTAGCCGCGCCAGACGGACCAGGTGCGCTCCGCCTCGGGAGTGAGCGGGTCGTCGTTGTAGCGCCAGGCGGGGTTCTCGTAGGCATAGACGCTCGTGGAGTCCGCGTTCTGGCTGAACGGGTCGGCGGTGCCAACGGCGAGGACACGGTACTTGTGGAACCAGTCGATGGACGCCTCGGCGGCTCCGTTGATGTTCCAGTACTGCGGGTAACAGGGCTTGGAGTTGTCGTCGTCGGCAGCTGGCATGTTCGAACCGCGGACGCACTCCGAACCGGAGATCGTGACCGTGGTGACAGCGCCCGTCTCGGAGGTGACCGTCCTGATACGGGGACGGTTGAGCGGCAGGATGTTGTCGGAATCGCCGTCGACCCGGTTCGGCCGCATCTCGTAGGTGAAGGTCACCGGGTCGAGCGCGATGTCCGTACCGTTCCTGCCAGTGTGCCGGAGGGAGTCCAGGACCAGGGTCTGGTCAGAGGTATCGCCGATGTCGTCGCCGTCCTTGTAGCTCTGGGCCAGAGCCCAGGAGTCGACGGCGGTGAACGCACTCGTGGCGGCCGACCAAGCATGGGTGCCGACGCCGGTCAGGCGCTTGCGTGTGAAGAAAGCGGGACCCGTCACGTCACAGTCCGCTCCGGAGGCGCAGATGGAGTCGAAGGGGACGTCGGGCCACTTGGGCGCGGTCGACTCCGTCAGGTCGCCGCAGTCGGAGACCGTGCAGCGCTCGGCGTAAGAGAAGGTGACCTTGTCGGAGGTCACGCCGGAGAACAGGGTGTCCTTGTTCTGGCCGTAGCGGATCTCGGTGAGGTAGCCGCCGCGGGTGTACGTGGCCGTGGCCGTGGAGGCGTCGTTCTGGGCGTAGTAGTTGGTCTCGGGCGTGTACCAGTACGTCATGGCGTTGCCGTGGATGTCCACGACGTAGTCCAGGTTCCAGCGCCAGGCCTGGGTGAGCGCGCGGCCGGAGAAAGCGGAGCCCTTGTCATAGCCGGGCTCGCCGGAGTCGTTGCCGTAGACCGGCACCGTCCACACGGAGTTGGTGAGGTCACTGGTGGCCGCGCCGGGGAGCTTGTGCCGGCCGAAGACGTACTTCGTGCCATCGCCGGTGGTGACGGTCCAGTACTCGCCGTCGTCATCACCGTTGTCGCCGCCGGTGGAGCGGACCACGGTGGACGCGTCGTCGGAGCTGAGCCGCCATACGTCATCGGTCTTGTCAGCGGCGTCTACCTTCACCAGCTTGCTCGACTTGCCGTTGAGGACGATCGAGGCGTTCTCGAACTTCCAGCACAGGTCGAACTTGTCAGTCTGACCATCTTTGTCGCAGCTGTCGTAGGAACGCTCGATGTACGAGGACGAGGAGATCTCGAAGCCCTCGCCGACCGGGTTGGTCTGGTTGTTCGTCGAGGCGGTACGGCCGTCGACACTGCCGGAGTCGTACGACAGCGACAGGGACGGGGACGGTCCGGCCGCGGCGGGCGGCACAGCCATGCCGTACGACCAGGTGAAGGCGCCGGACGAGCCACCCGCCTCCCAACTGGAGGCAGGCGAGAGCGGGCTCGCCGTGTAGTCGCCAGCGCCGGAGGCGGAGGCGCCCGCGGTCGCCGCGAGGGCCAGGACCGTCACCGAAGAGGAGGCCGAAGTGGTGGCTGCGGAAGCGGATTTGGAGGCCACCGCACTCTTCTCGGCCGTCGGGGCAGCGAGGGATATCTCGGCCGAGACGGTCTGGCCCGAGATGTCGTTGTGCGAGTCGAGCAGTGTCCGCTCGCGGCAGGCTTCCTTGTCCGGTGTTGTCACCGCGCAGGCCGGGAGCTGGAACATCCGAAGACGGCCGGACCAGCCGCCGCCGTAGGCGGAGGCGAAGTCCGAGTAGTCGACGCTGACTTTCGCGGTGCCAGGGTCGGCTGCCGTCGCGGTAAGCAGCACGCCCTTGATACCGACCGCCTCGGTGGCCTTGCGGCTGCGGACCTCGACACGAGCGTCGCCCGAGGCTCCGTCGCGTGTGCCGGTCACTGTCACCGGGAGACCGCCGGCCGCCAGCCGCGCGGCCTTGCCCTTCCCCGCGAGCCTGGCCTTCGCCAAACCCGCTTTCGGCCAGGTCGCAGTCTGCTCGGCCCGGGCCCGCCTGCCCTGTTCAACGTTCTCCGCCCGTGTCTCGGCGACCAGGGCCCGGGACTTCTTGGCGCCCAGCCCCGTGAACTCATGGACCTCGGAGACCAGTTGCTTCGGCTCCTTGGGCTTGCCCAGGCCGCCGCTGCTGCTTGCGGCCTGGACGGGACCCACGACGCCGGTCGGCACGACCAGTGCCATCACCAGAGCGGGCAGGAGTCGTCGGCCGAAGACGGCCCTTCGGGTCCGGACACGGATACCGGCCGGTCTTCCCGCACGTCTTCCCGAGCGTATTCCGGCACTCATGACACGACTCCCATGTGATCACGGAGAACAGAGGACGACCGGCCGGAATACGGTCGGCGGAAAGAACGGTCAGGCACCAGTGCTGCCCACGGTTTTGATCTGCGGGCCGGTCATGGCCCCGGCCCAGATCCGCACACGTGTGATCCGGCCAGCGAGGTAGTGGCCCCACGCGGAGTCCACGAAGCCCGTGCCGATGGCGAAGTCACCCGAACCCGCCACTGCTGTGAAAGCAAGGTCGGGACCGTTCTGGTTGGCGCCGAGATACAGACTGATAGTGCCTGTGGGAGCGTCGAACACTCCGGTCAGCTGCGTAACGCTGTTGGGCGTCACGGTCACGGTTGCGGAGGGCACGGCTGTCCAACTTCCGCCGGCGTTCAGCCGACCGAAGTACCACGTGCCCAGGGGAAGTTCTGTATCCGTCTCCGGATCGAGTTCGGTTCCTGCCCTCTCGAACCACAGGCCCCAGGAGGACCCATCGGTGCCGCGTTGGCCGACGACCTGGGCGACATAGCCCTCGCTCTTGCCTGCCATGACCTCGGCGTTCAGCTCCACAGCCGCACTCACCGTGAACGACCCCGAGTCGTCCACGACAGGGCCGGCCGTCTTCGCTGCGTCGTTCGCGCCGTCGAGCACGATCGCCTCGCCGTCGAGGGAAGCTCCGCCGGAGAGGGCGAGAGGCCGCTTGTAACCAGAGACGGTGTTCGCCACCGCATCAGAGCCGGCAGTCGCCCCAGCCGGGTTCCAGTCGGCCACCAACTCCGTGTAGGCATTGAGGTTCTCGTCCAGCAACCGGGCCTCGGTGGCGACCTCCTCCTCGGTCAGCAGCCGCTGCCAGACTGCCATTTCGTCCACATGGCCGCTCATGTAGTTCTGGTACGTGCCGCCTGAAGTGAACGACACCCTGCCGACCTGGAAGGCGCCACCAGCGACCTTCGCGTCCGACGCACTGGGCAGAGCCACAGACCCGCCCTGCGGCCGGCCGTTCACATACAAACGGATCGCCCGGTTCTCTGCGTCGTAGGAGCCCGCCACATGAACCCACGTATCGAGTGGCACGCCGGTGGCACTCGCGTTGGCGCCCTCGGACTCCCGTACCCCGTTCTCGTACCAGCTCCGCAGGAACACCCAGCGCTGTACGCCTGACGAGTAGTAGAGCGAGAAACTGGAGTTGTCGCTGCCCGTCTGGGACAGAACCGTCCGGTAGGACGACGCGTCGCTCAGTTTGACCCACGCCGAGACGGTGAACGAGAACCGGGAGTCGACCACTGCTTCCGAGGCTGCCGCATATCCCGACTGCCGTGTGGTGTCGTTGGGGTCGCCGTTCAGCCACAGTGACCGGTCCCCCTCGCCCCGCCGGGCCAGTGCGGACCAGCCCGCACCCGGGCCGTTCCGGACCAGGTCATGCCGCACACCTTCGGTGGCAGTGTCGGTCGCGGAGGGCGCTCCTGGATCCGACACGGAGTCGTCGAAGCGCCAGCGGCCGACTGCCGGTTTTCCTTCTGCGACCTTGAACTCCGCGAACTGCGAGTCACCCAGGCCGATGTCGTCCGCTGCCTTGACCTCAAGAATCTCCGTACCCGCCACCCGCGGTGTGATCCACACTCCCACCGTGTTCCCGGTGATCGGAGCCGACCAGTCCGCGTCCTTGGACAGCCTGTAAATGTAGGAGTTGTTCACGTCCCCAGCCGCCGGAGAAAAGGTGAACCTGCCCTTGATGCCCGGCCCCCCAGCCCCCGGACAGACATCGGGGCACTCGCTGTAGGGACCACCGAAGGTCACCACCGGAGGCTTCGGGGAATGCAGGTCGACCTTGAAATAGCACCAGCCCTTGGTCGTCACCGTGCTCGCGGACTGCAGATAGCTGTCATCGTCGTTGTAAAGCGACCGGGTGAACACCGCCAGCCGGTATGTCTTGTTCTCTGTCAGCAGGATCGGCGTATCAGCCTTCACCTGCTCGTTGTCAATCACGGTGTCAGGAGCAAGCGGGCGCACCGGTTCCGTCACCGGAGTCGAACTCCAGGTGCCATCCGCCTGCTTCTCCTGAACGTAGAAGTGCGCCCTCAGATGTGCGCCGCCCTCGCCGCCTGCAGCGGTCTGCGGTCGCGCGGTCAGCACCGGATTCCGATCCGCGATGACATCCGGATCGGCGGACTTGGTCGAGCACTTGACGTACTTGCCCTGCGCGATACCGGGACTGGTCGGCACGGCGGGCAGCCCGACGAACTTCACCGACAGCAGGGCGTCGTCATCGAACCGCTTCCAGCCGTTGGGGTCGTTCTCGTTGTGCGCCTTCAACATCAAGGTCAGTCGGTCGAACCCGCCGGCCGCGAAGACCTGAACTGTGTGCGTAAGGTTCTCGTAGCTCTGGGCCGGGTCGTCGTTGAACTCGACATGCGCGTCCGGCTGACTCGGCGTACACGCCGTCCCACGCCCCGCGGCAACGGTCTTGTCGCCCATCAGATCCCAGTTCGACGTGGGCCCGGGCCAGTTGGTCGCGGCGGAGATACCGCCGGTACGGACAAGGTCGACAACCGTCTTCTCGCACGACATCGACCAACGCTCGGTCACCCGGAAGGTCGCGTCCAGCACCTTCTTGCCCGCCAACTTGGCGGACCCGAACTCGAAGTACATGCGCTGCCGGTAGCCCGAGCCGCAGTAGTACGCATAGCCCCCGGTGACGTAGGTGTCGCAGAAGCCGACGCCCTCGCCGTCGTCGCCACCGGAGAAGTTGTAGAAGCTGTCCCCGTCCGAGGACAGCACCGTGCGCTCGGACTCCTCCAGACCCACATCCGGGTCGATGTACAACGGATAGACCGTGTTCTCCCCGCCCAGCAAACCCGCGTCCGGCACCACGGCCACCGCGTTGTCGGTCAGCTCCACCGGCAGTACGGCGGACGCGTCACCGCTGCCGGGCCCATCGGCCGGATCGGCGGACGTCTCGCCGTGGCCGTCCACTACGGGCTCGTCATCGGTGGCAGCGAGCGACATGGTCGCCGCACCCGACCCGGCTGCGTCGCCTGCCGAGTCCCACATCCGCGCGGCCGGCGAACGGAACACCGTGTTGCCGTTCTCGTCCACGGCAGCGAGGCCACCGCCCGTCCGGGTGCTCACCGTCAGGCCCTGCGTCTTGAGGGAGAACTCGATCCGCTCCAGCTCCGGATTGGCAGCCGCCTCGGCGGACTTGACGACCAGCACCTGGCGGATGCCCTCCACTGTCGCGGTCATCCGCAGGTCGACCCCGGGCAGTACCTCCGCGTACGTGGCGGACGCACCGTCCAGCGTCGGCTCCGGCAGGCCGCCGGGCCAGCCCAGGCTCAGCGATCGGCCGTCCTCGGCCAGCTTCACCAGGCTTCCGCCGTCGCCGCCGGCGGAGAGGGAGATGTCGGCCACCGATGCCATCGGCCCGATCGAGCCGTCGGCCCGGCGCTCCAGCGTCGCGTCCGGCTCCGCCCAGGACCCGTCCGGCTGGGCGACGCGCACCGGTACGGCGGACTGCGTGAGGGTGAACGTGTAGCCGTCAGGGTTGGCGTGGGTCGTGGCGTACTCCTCGCGCGCGCCGACGACTTCGACCGCTTCGCCAGAGGCCGCTGCCTGCTCCGACGCAGCCGCTGCCTCGGACGTCGTCGGCTCCGCGTCATCCGCCCGCGCCACCGGTGTCGTGACACCCAGCACAGGCAGAGCCGCCAGCAACGCCGTGACCGTCAGACCAGAGACCAACTGTCTCGCACGTCCGACGCTTCCGCGCTGCGGGCAACGCAAAGAGTCCCCACCCATTCCCCACCCCCGCTTTACGTGATCTTTATGAGCTCCCATATCCAACACAGCTGATCGTGCACGGTCAAGCAATTTCAAAGTGAATACATCGCCGCCACAGGCGCGCGGGCCAACCGCCAACACTCCTTCCACCACTGCCCATTGAGGCTCAAAATCGATGTTTGGTCAGGCGCACCAACCCGTCAAATAAGGAACCGTCAGCCATCCCCAGCAAAATGACGAGCCTGAGTGGCTTGAAATCTCCCGCCATTCAGCCCGCACTTCACATGGCCTCGACCACAAGAAAAGGGCCCCGTGAGGCCCTTTCTCCACCGCCACGCCCCGTTTCAGCACTCACGCACCAGCAGTCGCACGCCCCGAAGCAGGACGGATCTTCCGCAGCGCAAACCCCATGAAGCCCGCGTTCGCCAGAGCCGCCGCCGCGATCCCCACCAGGTAGAGCACCAGGAACGCCCCGCCGCCCGTGCCGTTCAGGGTGCCCTCCGGCAGGAGGGTGTACAGGAGGCTCAGGGGGGCCGTCAGGAGCCACGGGACCGCGCCGGACATCGAGGCGTCGGTGTGGGAGACGAAGAAGGTGTCGACGAGGAAGAAGCCCGTCGCCGCGACGACCACGGCCAGGTAGCCGCGGGAGAGCCAGTTGTCCGTGGCCAGGGTGAGCAGGTTGCGGCGGTTGTTGTTCATGATGGCCTCCGGTGCGTGTGGTGCGTCGTGTGATGCAGTGCGTTCACGATGGCCCGCGCACGGCCGCCTCGGCATGAGTACACCTACTCATCCGTAACTGAGCTTCAGGGGGATTCACCACATGGAAAGCACGCAGAGCACTCTGGGTGCGGGGTACGACGCGCCCCGCACCCGCAGACTGTTCCTCGGCGGAGCCGCGGTCGGCGTCACCACCGCCGCCCTCACTGGGATCGGGGCTACGACCGCGACCGCCGCCGAGGGGGACGTGCCCGAGGTCAACGGCCTCGGGTGGCACGACGTACGCGGCTACGGCGCCGTCGGTGACGGTGCCACCGACGACACCCTCGCCATCCAGGCCGCCCTGGACGCCTGCGAGCCCGGCAACACGGTGTATCTGCCGGCGGGTCAGTACCGTACGAGCGCGCCGGTGAGGATACCGCCGTACGTCACGCTGCAGGGCACCCACGGCGGCGGCGAGAACGAATGGGGCGCGGCCGACCCCGCCTTCGGGCTAAAGCCCTTGCCGGGGTTCACGGGCGCGGCCGTCGTCCTCGTGCTCGACCAGCTCACCGGCGGATACGCCACCAAGTCCGTCGAGGTGCGCATTCTGCAGCTGACCATCGACGGCAGCGCGTTGCCCGCGGGCGGTGCCGAGGTCGACGGGATCCGGGCCGTCGGGCAGGTCCAGCACCTCCAACTGCGGGACGTGCAGGTGCGGAAGGTCACCGGGCACGGCATCAACACCACGTACAACGAGGCCGTGCCCACAGGCCCGCAGGCGCCGTTCTGTCTGCACTTCGACCGGGTCTCCGTCCTCTGGCCGGGAACCTACGGCATCGCGCTCAACAACTCCACGGACTCCGTCCTGCACGACGTGTACGTGCTCGGCGGGAACGGCTCCGGCTGGTGGATCGCGGGGGCCGGCAACTCGACGTTCACCAGTTGCCGCGCCGAGTGGTCGGCCAAGGAGGGCTTCGTACTGCGGACCTGGCAGGGGGTCATCCAGTTCAGCGGCTGCTCCACCGACCGCAACGGCTACGACGGCATCAACGTGCAGAACACCGACAGCAAGGGCATCCTCCAGCTCAGCGGCTGCCGACTGACCCGTGACGGCCGCAACGGCGGTACGGGCGGGGGCGGTTACGCCGGTCTGAAGGTGCGGAACACCACCGCCAAGGTCTTCGCCGACGGTCTGCTCGTCACCGCCGGGAACGACGACGACGGTTCGCTGGGGGCATCCCCGGCCCGTGGGGTGTCCGCCGGCAACTCGGCCTGCACCGTCGTGAGTTCGGGCTTCGTCGACGGCGTGGAGATCGACTGGCACGACGACGGCGGCAACACGGTCTTCCAGAAGGGGGCCACTGTCGTCCTGTCGTAGCCCTGGTCCGCCATGTCATGTCGGGCATGGCCGGAAACAGCCGTGCCGACAGCGGCCCAGCATGTCCCCGCAAGGCTCGACCCCGTCCGGGTCGGGCCTTGCGGCCGTTCAAGGCCGCCAGGCTCCCCCGACGCCGAGCCACCCACACTTCCTTCACTTCGCGGTGCGAACAGCATCCCCGCACATGAATAATCACCCGAGCAAGCAGCACACCTTCGATCCACAGGCATCTCACAGAAGCAGGCGCACGCCACCCAGGGCGTTCCACATCCCGGAACCGCCCTCTGGACAACAGCTGAGGTTAGGCTAACCTACCTTTCGAATTGTCCGGCGGGCCGAACCGCCCTGTTCGAAAGCAGCCATCTCATGTCCAACGCCCGTGCCACCCACCTCTCCCGCCGCGGCATGCTCGCCGCAGGCGGCGCCCTCGGCCTCGGGGCCGTCCTCGCCGCCTGTGGGGACGACGACGCGAAAAGCGGTGGCTCGGACGCGGACGCGTCGAAGGCCGCCGCGACTCCCGCCGCCGGTCCGTGGACGTTCAAGGACGACCGCGGCATGACCGCCAAGGCCGACAAGGTGCCCTCCAGCATCGTCGCCTTCATCGGTGTCGCCGCCGCGCTCCACGACTACGGCGTCGACGTCAAGGGCGTGTTCGGCCCGACCACGACCAAGGACGGCAAGGCCGATGTCCAGGCCGGCGACCTGGACGTCACCAAGGTGACCGTCCTCGGCAACGAGTGGGGCCAGTTCAACATCGAGAAGTACGCGGCCCTGGCCCCGGACCTCCTCGTCACCACGATGTTCGACAGCGCGGGCACCCTCTGGTACGTCCCGGAGGAGTCCAAGGAGAAGATCCTCGGCGTCGGCGCGCCGACCGTCGGTATCTCCGTGTACGACATCCAGCTCGACCAGCCGCTGCAGCGCATGCTGGAGCTGGCCAAGACCCTCGGCGCGGACACCGCCTCCGCCAAGGTGACCGCCGCGAAGAAGGCCTTCGAGGACGCCGCCGCCCGGCTGCGCGCGGCCACCAAGGCCAACCCGGACATCAAGGTGCTGGCCGGTTCCGCCGCGCAGGACATCTTCTACGTCTCCGGCTCCAACCTCTCCACCGACCTGGAGTACTTCAAGGCCCTCGGCGTGAACTTCGTCGAGCCCGCCGCCGATGTCCTCAAGGCGAGCGGTGGCTGGTTCGAGAACCTGAGCTGGGAGAACGTCGACAAGTACAAGGCCGACATCATCATGATGGACAACCGGACGTCGGCGATTCAGCCCGCTGACATCACCGAGGCTACGTGGAAGCAGTTGCCTGCGGTGAAGGCGGATCAGGTGATCGCTCGTAATCCCGAGCCGATTCTGTCTTACGACAAGTGCACGCCGCTTCTCACGAGCCTTGCCGAGGCTATTGAGAACGCGAAGAAGGTCAGTTAGCAGCGGGCGCCGGTATCAGCGCCGTGAGTGTCTTAAGTCGTGGGGAACTGCGGGCCCGCCGTGGCTGGTCGCGCAGTTCCCCGCGCCCCTTTCGGGGCGCGTCACCGCGTCCCCTGACATCACATCAGGAGTTCGCATGACGACCGCCGTCACCGCCCCTTTCCGGTTCTTCGCTCTCCACGTCGTACGGACCACCCGCCTCGGTCCGTCCCTCGTCCGCGTCAGTTTCGCCGGGGACGACCTGGTCGCCTTCTTCTCCGACGGGTGCGATCAAAGCCTCTCCCTGTTTCTTCCGCACCCTGGGCAGGACGCCCCCGCCGTGCCCATCGAGTTGGGGGACGGATGGTGGCAGGGGTGGCGTGAACTGCCGGACGACGTGCGGGCGGTGATGCGCTCGTACACGCTCCGTGCGCTGCGTGCCGATGCCCAGGGGCGTACGACGGAGATCGACATCGACTTCGTGCTGCACGGCGTCGAACCGGGTGCCGCCGTCCCCGCCGGGCCGGCCTCCCTCTGGGCCTCCCGGGCCGGCGCCGGTGACCGTGTCCTGCTGCTCGGGCCGGCGATCGCCGACAACCGTGCGATCCGGTTCCGGCCGCCGACCGGCACCGATCTCGTCGTCATCTGGGCCGACGAGACCGCCGTACCGGCCGCCTCCGCGATCCTCGAATCGCTGCCCACCGGCACCCGGGCGCAGGTCTGGCTGGAGGCCGGGCACGCCGGGGACATCCAGGATCTGGTGACGGCCGCCGACGCCGAGATCACCTGGCTCGTGCGCGGTGCGGGCGGAGGTACAGGTGCGCCCTCGGCCCTGGAGGCGATCCGAGGCGCCCAACTCCCCTCTGCGGAGCGGCCGTACGTCTGGATCGCGGGTGAGTCATCCGTCGTGAAGGAGCTGCGCCGGCATCTCGTACGGGAGCGCGGCATCGACCGCCGGGCCGTCACCTTCGTCGGCTACTGGCGGCGCGGGCTCAGCGAGGAGCAGCTGCGCGAGCAGTCCGAATGACGGCAGAGGCCTAGATCACAGCTGTTACGGGTGGGGCAGGATCGTACGGGAATCCAACTTAGGTTAGGCTAACCTAAGTTCCACACGATGGAGCTGTTCGACATGGCGAACCTGCACCCGCCCTCTCTGTCCCCCCGGAGGCTCCCCCGATGCGCTCGCACCTGCTCAATGACACGACCGCGGAGCGGTACCGCCGCTCCGTGACCGAAGGAGTCGAGCGGGTGGCGGCCAAACTCGCCACCACGGACCGTCCGTTCACCGGCGTCACGGTCGACGCCCTCGCCCCCCACATCGACCGGATCGACCTGGACAGGCCCCTTCTCGACGAGGCCGCAGCCCTCGACGAGCTCGAAGAGGTCTATCTGCGCGACGCGATCTACTTCCACCACCCGCGCTACCTCGCCCACCTCAACTGCCCGGTCGTCATACCGGCGGTGCTCGGCGAGGCGATCCTCTCCGCCGTCAACTCCTCCCTCGACACCTGGGACCAGTCGGCCGGCGGCACCCTCATCGAGCGCAAACTGATCGACTGGACGAACGAGCGCATCGGCCTCGGCCCCGCCGCCGACGGCGTCTTCACCAGCGGCGGCAGCCAGTCCAACCTCCAGGCGCTGCTGCTGGCCCGCGAGGAGGCGAAGAGCGACTCCTTCGCCAAACTGCGCATCTTCGCCTCCGACGTCAGCCACTTCAGCGTGAAGAAGTCCGCGAAACTGCTCGGGCTGAGCCCCGACTCGGTCGTCTCCATCCCCGTCGACCACGACAAGCGGATGCAGACCGTCGCCCTCGCCCACGAGCTGGAGCGCTGCAAGCGCGCCGGGCTCGTCCCCATGGCCGTCGTCGCCACCGCCGGCACGACCGACTTCGGGTCCATCGACCCGCTGCCCGAGATCGCCGAACTCTGCTCCCAGTACGGGACTTGGATGCACGTCGACGCCGCGTACGGCTGTGGACTGCTCGCCTCGGTCAAGCGCCGCGACCTCCTCACCGGCATCGAGCGCGCCGACTCGGTGACCGTCGACTACCACAAGTCCTTCTTCCAGCCGGTGAGTTCGAGCGCCCTGCTGGTCCGCGACTCGGCCACGCTCCGCCACGCCACCTACCACGCGGAGTACCTCAACCCGCGCCGCATGGTGCAGGAGCGCATCCCCAACCAGGTCGACAAGTCCCTCCAGACGACCCGCCGCTTCGACGCCCTCAAGTTGTGGATGACCCTGCGTGTGATGGGCGCCGACGGCATCGGCCAACTCTTCGACGAGGTCTGCGACCTGGCCCAGGAGGGCTGGGAGCTGCTCGCCGCCGACCCGCGCTACGACGTCGTCGTCGAGCCCTCCCTCTCCACCCTCGTCTTCCGCTACATCCCCGCCGCCGTCACCGACCCCTCGGAGATCGACCGCGCCAACCTGTACGCCCGCAAGGCCCTGTTCGCCTCCGGTGCGGCCGTGGTCGCGGGGACGAAGGTCGGCGGGCGCCACTACCTCAAGTTCACCCTGCTCAACCCCGAGACCACGACGGACGACATCAGCGCCGTACTCGATCTGATCGCCGGCCATGCCGAGCAGTACCTGGGAGAAACCGTTGACCGCGCCGTTTCCGTCGCCTCCGTCGCTTCCTGAAGCCGCAGCAATGAAGAAGACTGCTGAAGCCAGCAACAAGACCTACGACTTCATCGGCATCGGTCTCGGCCCCTTCAACCTCGGCCTCGCCTGCCTCACCGAGCCGATCGACGAACTCGACGGCCTCTTCCTGGAGTCGAAGCCCGACTTCGAGTGGCACTCGGGGATGTTCCTCGAAGGCGCCCATCTCCAGACGCCGTTCATGTCGGACCTCGTCACCCTCGCCGACCCGACCTCCCCGTACTCCTTCCTCAACTACCTGAAGGAATCGGGCCGGTTGTACTCGTTCTACATCCGCGAGAACTTCTACCCGCTGCGCGTCGAGTACGACGACTACTGCCGCTGGGCCGCGGCCAAACTCCGCAGCGTCCGCTTCAACACCACGGTCGCCGAGGTGACTTACCAGGACGAGGACGAGCTGTACGTCGTCCGTACGGTCGCCGGTGACCTGTACCGGACCCGCAAACTCGTCCTCGGCACCGGCACTCCCCCGTACATCCCGGACGCGTGCGCCGATCTGGACGGCGACTTCATCCACAACTCCCAGTACATGCAGAACAAGCGGGAGTTGCAGGCCAAGGAGTCGATCACGCTCGTCGGCAGTGGTCAGTCCGCCGCCGAGATCTACTACGACCTCCTCAGTGAGATCGACGTCCACGGCTACCGGCTCAACTGGGTGACGCGCTCGCCGCGCTTCTTCCCGCTCGAATACACCAAGCTGACGCTGGAGATGACCTCCCCGGAGTACATCGACTACTTCCGCGCGCTGCCCGAGCGGACCCGTTACCGCCTCACGCAAGACCAGAAGGGCCTGTTCAAGGGCATCGACGGCGAGCTGATCAACGAGATCTTCGATCTGCTCTACCAGAAGAACCTCGGCGGGCCCGTCCCCACCCGGCTCCTCACCAACTCCGCGCTCAACAGCGTGAGTTACGAGAACGGGAAAGAGAACGGGAGCGGTACGTACACGCTCGGGCTGCGCCAGGAGGAGCAGGAGAAGGAGTACACCCTGGACACCCAGGGCCTGATCCTGGCCACCGGCTACAAGTACGCCGAGCCGGAGTTCCTGAAGCCGGTGCGCGACCGGCTGCGCTACGACACCCAGGGCAACTTCGACATCGGCCGCAACTACGCGATCGACACCACCGGATGCGGGGTCTTCCTCCAGAACGCCGGTGTCCACACCCACTCGATCACCTCGCCCGACCTGGGCATGGGCGCGTACCGCAACAGCTTCATCATCGGCGAGCTGCTCGGCAGCGAGTACTACCCGGTCGAGAAGACCATCGCCTTCCAGGAGTTCGCCGTATGACCTCCATGACCCCCGTGACCTCAATGAATCTCTCCCTCCGGCCGCTCGACCCCCTCAAGGACGCCGAGCTGCTGCACACCTGGGTGACGCATCCCAAGGCGGCCTTCTGGATGATGCAGGACGCCAAGCTGGAAGACGTCGAGCGCGCCTACATGGAGGTCGCCGCCGACGAGCACCACCACGCTCTCCTCGGCCTCCAGGACGGCGTACCCGCCTTCCTGATGGAGAAGTACGACCCCGTCCACCGCGAGTTGGTCGGGCTGTACGAGCCGCAGCCCGGCGATGTCGGCATGCACTTCCTGGTGCCGGCGACCGACACGCCCGTGCACGGCTTCACCCGGGCCGTCATCACCGCCGTGATGGACGAGCTGTTCGCCGACCCGCGCACCCGCCGGGTCGTCGTCGAGCCCGACGTGACCAACAAGGCCGTCCACGCGCTGAACGAGGCCGTCGGCTTCGTGCCCGAGCGCGAGATCCAGAAGCCCGAGAAGCGGGCCCTGTTGAGCTTCTGCACCCGCCGGCAATACCTGGCCGCCCGAGCGGCTTCCCGAGGAGTAGCGATATGACCCTGTCCGACGCCGTGGCGCACCTGTCCCCCGAGCGCTGGGCACAGGCCAACCGCCTCCTGATCCGCAAAGCCCTCGCCGAGTTCGCGCACGAGCGCCTCATCACCCCCGAACCCGAAAAGGACGGGGACGGTTACGCCGTACTCGGCGACGACGGCCTGACCCGCTACCGCTTCACCGCCGTACGTCACGCCCTCGACCACTGGCAGGTCGACGCCGACTCCATCACCCGGCACCGCGACGGGGCCGAACTCCCGCTCTCCGCCCTGGACTTCTTCATCGAGCTGAAGAAATCGCTCGGCCTGAGCGACGAGGTCCTGCCCGTCTATCTGGAGGAGATCTCCTCCACCCTCTCCGGCACCTGCTACAAACTCACCAAGCCGCAGATCCCCGTCGCCGAACTCGTCAAAAGCGACTTCCAGGCGATCGAGACCGGGATGACCGAGGGCCACCCCTGCTTCGTCGCCAACAACGGACGGCTCGGCTTCGGCGTGCACGAGTACCTCTCGTACGCACCCGAGACCGCGAGCCCGGTCCGGCTGGTCTGGCTGGCCGCGCACCGCTCGCGCGCCGCGTTCACGGCGGGTGTCGGTATCGAGTACGAGGCCTTCCTGCGCGAGGAGTTGGGGCAGGAGACGGTCGTCCGCTTCCGTACGAAGCTCAGCGACCAGGGCCTCGATCCCGCCCAGTACCTCTTCATCCCGGTGCACCCCTGGCAGTGGTGGAACAAGCTCACCGTCACCTTCGCCGCCGAGGTCGCCCAGAAGAACCTGGTCTGCCTGGGCGAGGGCGACGACGAGTATCTCGCCCAGCAGTCCATCCGGACCTTCTTCAACAAGTCCAACCCCGAGAAGCACTACGTCAAAACGGCTCTCTCGGTCCTCAACATGGGCTTCATGCGCGGGCTTTCGGCCGCGTACATGGAGGCGACCCCGGCCATCAACGACTGGCTGGCCCAACTCATCGACAACGACCCGGTGTTGAAGTCGACGGGCCTGTCGATCATCCGCGAGCGCGCGGCCGTCGGCTACCGCCACCTGGAGTACGAGGCCGCGACCGACCGCTACTCCCCGTACCGGAAAATGCTGGCCGCGCTGTGGCGCGAGAGCCCGGTGTCGTCCCTCGACGAGGGCGAATCGCTGGCGACAATGGCCTCCCTCGTCCATGTCGACCACGAGGGGCGCTCCTTCGCCTCCGCGCTCATCGAGCAGTCGGGCCTGAGCCCGAAGGAGTGGCTGCGCGGCTACCTCCGCGCCTACTTCACCCCGCTCCTGCACAGCTTCTACGCCTACGACCTCGTCTACATGCCGCACGGCGAGAACGTCATCCTCGTCCTCAAGGACGGCACCGTGCAGCGCGCGATCTACAAGGACATCGCCGAGGAGATCGCCGTCATGGACCCGCACGCGGTACTGCCGCCGACGGTCGAGCGGCTGCGCGTGGACGTCCCGGAGGAGAAGAAGCTCCTGTCCATCTTCACGGACGTCTTCGACTGCTTCTTCCGCTTCCTCGCCGCGAACCTCGCCACCGAGGGTGTCCTGGAGGAGGACGACTTCTGGCGGACGGTCGCCGACACGGTCCGCGACTACCAGGCGGCCACCCCCGAACTAGCCGACAAGTTCAAGCAGTACGACATGTTCGCGCCCGAGTTCTCGCTGTCCTGCCTCAACCGGCTCCAACTGCGCAACAACAAGCAGATGGTGGACCTCGCGGACCCGGCCGGCGCCCTCCAGCTCGTCGGCAACCTGAAGAACCCGATCGCGGGCCTGTAGCGGTAGCGACACCGCAGCACCCGCCCCCATACAGACGGGCACCTCGGAGTACGGTCCTCCGAGGTGCCCGTCGTCGTACGCATCGGGGCACAATCCCGGTGGAACAATCTCCTTCATGGCGGAAATCATCCAGAAGGACGGCACGTGGGTCTTCGACGGCGACGCCCTCCGGCTCACCCCTGGACGTGACAAGAACGTCAGCCTGCTCCGCAAGACCCTGGGCGAACTCGCCGTCCCCCTGCACTCGTTGGCCGGTGTCTCCTTCGAACAGGGCAGAAAGTCGGGGCGATTGAGGCTCCGGCTGCGCGACGGCTCCGACCCGCTGCTCCAGGCGACCGGCGGCAAGCTGGCGGAGCCGAACGACCCGTATCTGCTGAACGTCGAGTCCGACCGGTACGGCGTCGCCGAGTACTTCGTGGACGAGGTCCGCAACGCGCTGCTGCTCGACGAGGTGCCCTCCGGCGCCGTCGACCGCTATCTGCTGCCCGGACCCGCCGTACCGGTGTCCGTGTCGGCCGGGGACGGCACCGCGACCTTCGACGGTGAGCACGTCCGGCTGGAGTGGAACTGGAAGACGGAGGACGCGAAGGCCGCGGCCGGCCCCCGTTCCCTCGCCGTCGCCGATATCGCGGCCGTCGAATGGCATCCGGCGGTGGGCCTGGAGAACGGCTATCTGCGCTTCGGCGTACGGCACGCGCCGACCAAGGCCCCGCCGAAGTACGACCCCAACTCCGTCGAGCTGTGGGGGTTCAAGAAGGACCCGCTGATGGCACTGGTCGCGGCGGCCGTCCAGGCCCGGCTGCCGCATCCGACGGCGCCCGCAACGAACGTACCGCCGAAGGAACTTGCCGCGCCACCGGCCGACAGCACACCATCCGCCGAACACGACCACGACGCCCAACTACGTCGGCTCCGCGAACTCGGTGAGCTGCACCAGACGGGCGTGCTCACGGACGAGGAGTTCGCCCTCGCCAAACAGGCGGTCCTCAGGCGCATGTAGAGCCACATGAAGGACACGCAACTCGCGTCGGAGAACCGCCTGTTGGACCAGCCATTCACTACTCACTGCTCACTCGTACGCCCTGCCTTCGGGGCATACGCGCACGCTCAGCGTACGCGGCGGGCGACCGTGAAGCGGTCGACCTCCTCGCCCGTCTCCGCGATGCCCCGCACCGTCAGCGTGGCGAGGCGGCCCCGGGAGGCGGGGGTGACGTCGACGCGCAGGAACGAGTAGTCGAGGTAGCGCACGCGCGACCAGGTGACCGTCTCGTTGACCTTGCCGTCCTTGGTGTTGATGAAGGAGGCGACCGAGTCGACCTCGTTCTCGTGGCCCTCGTAGGACTGCGGGGCGCTGAACGCGTACAGGCTGCGGCCCGCCGCGCCCGCCGTCACGTAGACGACACCGTCGGTCTCGGGGTACGAAGTCCCGCCGATCGGGAGCTTCTTGGTGACCTTGCCCGCCTTGATGACGTCGGTGCGCTCGTACTGGTGGTTGTGGCCGTTGATGACCAGGTCGACCGTGTACTTCTCGAACAGCGGCACCCACTCCTGGCGCACGCCCCCCTCCGAGGCGTGCGCGGTGGACGTGCAGTACGCGCAGTGGTGGAAGAAGATCACGACGAAGTCGACGTCCTTGGAGGCACGGAACTTCTTGAGCTGCCCCTCCAGCCATGTGGTCTGAGTCCCGCCCGAGATACCGAGGTTGGCCGGGATCTCGAAGGAGATGTCGTTGGCGTCCAGCGAGATGACCGCCGTGTTGCCGTAGACGAAGGAGTACACGCCCGGGAGGTTCTCGGGGTCCGGGCCGTTGTCGGGGAGGTTCCAGCGGGCGTCCTCGCCGCCGTAGCCGTTGGGCGAGTACCAGGCCTCCATGTCGTGGTTGCCGTAGGCCGGCATCCACGGCACGGACTTGGCGACCGACTCGGTCTGCGCGAGGAACTGGTCCCAGATGCGCGAGTCGAAGCCGGTGTCCGAGGTCTGGCCGGAGCCGGACGGGTCGGCGTAGCAGATGTCACCGGCGTGCAGATGGAAGGCCGGGTTCTGGCCGAGCAGCAGGCTGTTGTTGGCGAGGCCGTGGTAGCCGACACCCTCGTCGCCGAAGGCCGTGAAGGTGAACGGCTCCTTGTGCGCGGGCGCGGTGGTGAAGGTGCCGAGCGTGCCCAGCAGGTGTGCCTCGGCCGGGTCGAAGCCCGCGTGGCCGACGCCGTAGTAGTACGTCCTGCCCGGACGCAGGTGGCTCAGCTTGGCGTGCAGGTAGTACTGGGTGTGGTCGCCGCTGGCGCCGACACCCGCCGGGGTGTACAGCGTCCGCACCTCGGCCTCGATCTTGCGGGAGAGGTCCCAAGGAGTGGCACCGATCCGGATGAAGGGCTTCTTCACCGCGACCGGGACCTGCCAGGAGACGGTGATCTCCGTGCGCGGGTCGTTGCCCCAGGCGAGGTGACGGCCGAAGGGGGCGACGAGCGCGCCGTCCACCTTCTCGGTCTGCTTGTACGTCTGCGTCGATGCGGAGGTCCGCGTCGCGGCCTGGGCGGCGCCCGGCACGAACGCACCGCCCGCGACGGCGCCCACGGTGACGGCGCCGCTTCTGATCATCGTGCGCCGCGAGAACTTGGCGCGAAGGTACTCGTGCTGCTCGGCCATGCTCATGCGCGCGGCGAGCTGCTCCGGTACGCCCATGCGAGGAGTGTCCATGGCTGAAAAAGGTGCTCTGGGCAGCCATCGATACGCAGGACACAGGATGAACAGGCCCCGAACAGGGTCCCATAAGAGTTTCAACAGACCGTTGCCCGAAATCGGGCAGGATTCTTGCGATTGCCAGCGCTTTACCTCAGGATCGTCGGGTGCACGACGAACTCGTTGATCACCTGACGCGCACCACACCCCTCTCACGGGGTGAGGCGCTACGGGTGATTCAGGACGTTCTCGCCTACTTCGACGAGACGACCGAGGATTATGTCCGTCGCCGCCACCGCGAACTCCAGGGCCAGGGCCTGGTGAACGCGACGATCTTCGACCGGATCGAGGCGGACCTGAAATACCGCGCGGTGGCACCACCGGAGCTGACGCTCCGCCAGCTGCGCCGCATCGTCTACGGCTAGGGACCAGGTACCTATATATGTGCGGAATTGTCGGATACATCGGCAGGCGTGACGTGGCGCCGCTGCTCCTCGAAGGCCTTCAGCGCCTGGAGTACCGCGGCTACGACTCGGCGGGCATCGTCGTGACCTCGCCGAAGGCGGCGGGCCTGAAGATGGTCAAGGCCAAGGGCCGGGTCCGGGACCTGGAGGCCAAGGTCCCCAAGCGCTTCGCCGGCACCACCGGCATCGCCCACACCCGCTGGGCCACCCACGGCGCCCCCTCCGACCACAACGCCCACCCGCACATGTCGGCCGACAACAAGGTCGCCGTCGTCCACAACGGGATCATCGACAACGCCTCCGACCTGCGCAAGAAGCTCGAAGCTGACGGTGTCGAGTTCCTCTCCGAGACGGACACCGAGGTCCTCACCCACCTCATCGCCCGCTCCCAGGCGGAGACCCTGGAGGAGAAGGTCCGCCAGGCCCTCCGGATCGTCGAGGGCACGTACGGCATCGCCGTCATGCACGCCGACTTCACCGACCGGATCGTCGTCGCCCGCAACGGCTCGCCGGTCGTCCTGGGCATCGGCGAGAAGGAGATGTTCGTCGCCTCGGACATCGCCGCGCTGGTCACCCACACGCGGCAGATAGTGACGTTGGACGACGGCGAGATGGCCACCCTCAAGGCCGACGACTTCCGCACGTACACGACCGAGGGCACCAGCACCACGGCCGAGCCGACCACCGTGGAGTGGGAGGCCGCCTCGTACGACATGGGCGGCCACGACACCTACATGCACAAGGAGATCCACGAGCAGGCCGACGCCGTCGACCGCGTCCTGCGCGGCCGCATCGACGACCGCTTCTCGACGGTGCATCTGGGCGGCCTGAACCTGGACGCCCGCGAGGCGCGCCAGATCCGCCGCGTGAAGATCCTCGGCTGCGGCACCTCGTACCACGCGGGCATGATCGGTGCCCAGATGATCGAGGAGCTGGCCCGCATCCCCGCCGACGCCGAGCCGGCCTCCGAATTCCGGTACCGCAACGCGGTCGTGGACCCCGACACCCTGTACGTCGCCGTCTCCCAGTCCGGTGAGACGTACGACGTGCTGGCCGCCGTGCAGGAGCTGAAGCGCAAGGGCGCTCGGGTGCTGGGCATCGTGAACGTGGTCGGTTCGGCCATCGCCCGCGAGGCGGACGGCGGCATGTACGTGCACGCGGGCCCCGAGGTCTGCGTCGTCTCGACGAAGTGCTTCACGAACACGACGGTCGCCTTCGCCCTGTTGGCCCTCCACCTCGGCCGCACCCGCGACCTCTCGGTCCGCGACGGCAAGCGGATCATCGAGGGCCTGCGCAAACTGCCCGCGCAGATCTCCGAGATCCTCGACCAGGAGGACGAGATCAAGAAGCTGGCCGAGCAGTACGCCGAGGCCCGCTCGATGCTCTTCATCGGCCGCGTACGGGGCTATCCGGTGGCCCGCGAGGCCTCCCTGAAGCTCAAGGAGGTCTCGTACATCCACGCCGAGGCCTACCCCGCCTCGGAGTTGAAGCACGGCCCGCTGGCCCTCATCGAGCCGGCCCTCCCCACGGTCGCGATCGTCCCGAACGACGACCTCCTGGAGAAGAACCGCGCCGCCCTGGAGGAGATCAAGGCCCGCAGCGGCCCCATCCTCGCGGTGGCCCACCAGCACCAGGAGAAGGCCGACCAGACGATCGTCGTCCCGAAGAACGAGGACGAACTGGACCCCATCCTGATGGGCATCCCCCTCCAACTCCTGGCGTACCACACGGCCTTGGCCCTCGGCCGAGACATCGACAAGCCGAGGAACCTCGCAAAGTCGGTAACGGTGGAATAGACGGCAAGAGGGCTGCGCCCCTTTGGGGCGCAGCCCAAGGGGGCGCGGGGAACTCCGCGACCAGCCCCCACCGGCCCGCAGAGGCCAAACAACCAGAACGAACCCCCCGTGTTGCCACCAACCACGGGGGGTTCGCCATATAGCCGGGGGCCGCCCAAACCCCCAGCCTGCGCAGCAAACCGGTGGCCGTCACACCCCGGCCGCAGCACGTCCTGGAAGGACCAGCTCGCACGGTGACCGGTATATGCCCTTCACAAGCGCACGAACACATCTACGCACGAGTAGATTTGCCCATCTCACCTGGGAGAACGTGGAGTTACGGACAGGAAGTCACGGGATGACGACGACCGGGCGCTGGGCCCGCTTGGCCAACCGCCCCGCCACCGACCCGAAGATGCGGCCGACGATGCCGTGGGTCGAGCCGACGACGATCGCGTCGGCCTCGTACTCCCGCCCCACCTCTTCGAGTTCGTGGCAGATGTCGCCGCCGCGCTCGACCAGGATCCAGGGCACTTCGGCCAGATAGTCGGCGCAGGCCAGTTCGAGCCCGAGGACCTCGGTCCGGTGGTCCGGGACGTCGACGAAGACGGGTGGCTCGCAGCCGGCCCACACCGTAGTGGGCAGCCGGTTGGCGACGTGCACGATGATCAGGCCCGAACCGGAGCGGTGGGCCATACCGATGGAGTACGCGAGGGCGCGCTCACTCGACGTCGAGCCGTCGAAACCGACGACGACACCGTGCTTGAACGCGGGGTCGCAGGACTGACGTGATTCTTCCGCCGCCAAGGGCTCGGCCGCCGTGTGATCGGCGACGGGGCGCTTGCGGTCCGCGGGATCCAGGAATTCGTGACCGGCCATGGGTGTCTCGGCGTTTTGATCCTCGTGATGGGACGACGTGATGTGGGACGACAGGGTGCGGCGGAGCTGTGTCCGGGAATCATCTTCCCAACCCCATACCCCCAAGGGTACGGCGGCACGCCTCCTTAGCCCATAGCCCGCACAGGCCCCGGTCGGGGTTCCAGGGAGCATGCACGAGGGGGCGCCCGTAACGCAATGGTTGCTGCCACGTACAGGCTGTTTCCACAGGGTTCGCGTACATCTCGCCTACGTCGATCACGTCCGCACACGTCTTCCGGACACGATCGACCAGTGACCGACCGCTCGAACAAGCGTTGAACCCGGTGACCCACCGTCACAGGGAGAGCAGTCATGACCTCACCGACGCAGGAATCCGCGAGCGACCTCGTCCGCTGGGCCGCCTTCAGCTGCGTCCTGGTCCCCGTGGTGCTCGTCCTCTACGGCACCTCGCTGGGCGGCGCGGCCGGTACGGCGCTGGGGCTGGCGGCCGTGACAGGGGTGTGCCGGGTGCTGCTGCGGCAGTCCGAGCGCGGCGCGGCCCGCATGCCGGCCGAGGAGAGCGCCGCGCATCGGGGGCGGCACAGCCGAACCCATTCAGGTACCCCGCGCGGCGGCCGCCACTCCGGCGGAACTACACCGGTCGACTGACCTGTTTTCGCGCACGCGCCCGATGCTTTTCAGCCAACTTCCGGCCACCGTACATCCCTTGGCCGAACAACCCCCAAACCCCTGTTCCACCTGCACTGAAAGGGTCCAGACGGGCCCGCGCACCCTACGCGGATTGGCCACTACGACGAGGCGCACTTCCCTGCACGGCCCACGAGTGCAACGCTTCGTGATCGAATGCTTTACGCCAAGTTGCCAAGTCGACAATCCGCCGGGTACCGAACTGGTCACCTCGGCATCATGCGACACAGTAGATTCGATCTTGACTGTCTACGGCGGGGGACTCGTGCAGGACCGAGGGGAAACGTGCAGGAGCGACACAACCGAGGAGCCGCGACCACCGAGGGGGGCTTAGCAGTATGAGCCACGACTCCACTGCCGCGCCGGAAGCCGCGGCCCGGAAACTTTCCGGGCGACGCCGCAAGGAGATCGTCGCGGTGCTGCTGTTCAGCGGCGGCCCCATCTTCGAGAGTTCCATACCACTTTCGGTGTTCGGGATCGACCGCCAGGATGCCGGAGTGCCGCGCTACCGACTGCTGGTGTGCGCCGGAGAAGAGGGCCCGCTGCGGACGACCGGCGGGCTTGAACTGACCGCGCCGAACGGCCTGGAGGCGATCGCACGGGCAGGCACGGTCGTCGTGCCCGCCTGGCGTTCGATCACCGCGCCGCCACCGGAGGAGGCGCTCGACGCACTGCGCCGGGCGCACGAAGAGGGTGCGCGGATCGTAGGCCTGTGCACAGGCGCGTTCGTCCTCGCGGCGGCGGGCCTGCTGGACGGCCGCCCGGCGACGACACACTGGATGTACGCGCCGACGCTGGCGAAGCGCTACCCGTCCGTGCACGTCGATCCACGGGAACTCTTCGTGGACGACGGCGACGTACTGACGAGCGCCGGCACGGCGGCAGGCATCGACCTGTGCCTGCACATCGTACGGACGGACCACGGCAACGAGGCGGCCGGCGCACTGGCCCGCCGACTGGTGGTCCCCCCGCGCCGATCGGGCGGCCAGGAGCGCTACCTCGATCGGTCTTTACCAGAGGAGATCGGCGCCGACCCGCTCGCCGAGGTCGTCGCCTGGGCGCTGGAGCACCTCCACGAACAGTTCGACGTGGAGACGCTGGCTGCGCGGGCGTACATGAGCCGTCGTACGTTCGACCGCCGGTTCCGCTCACTCACGGGGAGCGCTCCGCTGCAGTGGCTGATCACGCAGCGCGTGCTCCAGGCGCAGCGCCTGCTGGAGACGTCGGACTACTCGGTGGACGAGGTCGCGGGCCGCTGCGGCTTCCGTTCGCCGGTGGCTCTGCGCGGGCACTTCCGCCGCCAGCTGGGCTCGTCCCCGGCCGCGTACCGCGCGGCGTACCGGGCGCGCAGGCCGCAGGGTGAGCGGGTGCAGGATCCGGACGGTGCGGTGGGTGGCCCCGGCGGCGGTATGGGTACGCCGACCACGGCCGGCCAGGGACACGGGCACGGCCCGGGTCACGGCCACGACCGCGCCCCGCACTCGGAGAGCCCGGTCCCGATCCAGGCACGTCGTACGGCGGCTGCGGCCAGCGCGGTCGGCCTGTCGGCGGAGCATGCGCGGGACCCGTATGTCGGAAGCCGGGCGAGTCTGCCGGGGCAGCGGAGCGGTACGTAGAGGGTGCGTGACGTGTTGTGAACGTGGGGTGGGCCGGGGTATCTACCCCGGCCCTTCCCATCCCCTGGGGGCTGCGCCCCCAGACCCCCGCTGTCGGCCTGAACGGCCTCGTTCTCAAACGCCGGACGGGCTGGATGGTGCCGGCCGGCGCTTGGGTATTCAGCCCGTCCGGCGTTTGAGGACAAGGCCCGTTCAGGGCCGGAGCGGGGGTCTGGGGGCGCAGCCCCCAGGGATGGGAACGGGTAGGGGCGGCGGGGGCGA
>NZ_JBSFDA010000089.1:0-42805 GCF_053593675.1 Streptomyces sp. NPDC002156
GGTCTGGGGCGGAGCCCCAGAAGGATGGGACGGGTAGGGGCGGCGGGGGCGAAAAAACAGCCCCCTCCCCCGAGCGAGCGACCCCACCCCGCCCCTCCCCCGCAAGGACGAGCCCCCAATACCCCTCCCCCCGGCGATCCCCCGACCCCCCACCCCACAGCAGCCTGTTCGGTGACGCGAAGTCCACCGATCCCTGTGGGAGGGACCGTGCTCTCCACACTCACCCGGGCGACAACTCGCCGCCCGCTCACCGTCATTGCCGTCTGGGTGCTCTTTCTGCTGCTGGGGTTCGGTCTCGGGACCGGTGTCTTCGGCAAGCTGTCCGACGATGTTCCGGACGTTCCGGGGACCGAGTCCGAGGTGGCCGCCGCCTATCTCGACGGGGTGTCCCCAACCGGGGAGACCCTCACCGGTGTCGTCGCCGGACTCGCCGTGTCCGATCCTGGGCTGCGGGCCCAAGTCGAGCGGGCCGTCGCCGAGTTGCGTGCCGTCGACGGTGTCGCCGCCGTGCCCGACCCGTATGTCACCGAGGGGCTCGTCGCCGAGGACGGGCGGGCCGTGATCATCCCCGTCACCCTGAAGAGCGGGCTCGATGACGATGCCGAGGACTCCGTCATCGACTCGGCCGTCGATCGGATCGAGGCGATCGACGCGCCCGAAGTACATGTCAGCGGCGGGCCGTTGCTCGGGAAGCAGTTGGGCGGGCAGGCGCAAGAGGACGTCAAGAAGGCCGAGTTGATCTCCCTGCCGGTCGTGCTCGTGCTGCTGTTCCTCATCTTCGGCGGGCTGCGTGCCGCCGGGCTGCCCCTGCTCGTCGCCGTCAGTGGCATCGCGGGCGCGTTTCTCGCGCTGTTCCTCTTCAGCCAGGTCACCGACATCTCCGTGCACGCCATCCAGGTGACCACCATGCTCGGGCTCGGACTCGCCGTCGACTACGCCCTGTTGATGGTGGTCCGGTTCAGGGAGGAGCGCCGGCACACCGACGACATCGTCGAGGCCGTGCACCGAACCGTCACCCGCGCCGGTCGGACCGTGCTGTTCTCCGGGCTCACCGTCGCCGTCTGTCTGACCGGGCTGCTGGTCTTCCCGAGCACCTTCCTGCGCAGCATGGGGCTGGCCGTGGCCGCCGTGGTCGTCGTCGACATGCTGGCCGCGCTCACCCTGCTGCCCGCCCTGCTGACACGGTTCGGCGCGAAGATCGCCCCGGCCAAGGTGCGGGCCGACGGTGAGGAGGGCAAGGTGTTCGCCCGGCTCGCCACCTTCGCCGCGCGCCGTCCGATCGCCGTGCTGATGGCCGTCGTACCCGTGCTGCTCGTCCTCGCGCTGCCGGTGACCGGCATGAAGATCAACCTCGGGGACGCGACCCAGCTGCCGACCAGCAGCGAGGCACGGCAGTTGCAGGACACCGTACGGGCGCACTTCCCGCCCGGTGTCGGGGTCACGCCCATCACCGTCGTCCTGAAGCCGGGCGCCGACCCCGCGACCGCCGACCGGATCAGCGCCCTCTCGCCGACCACCCAGGCCCGTACGCTGCCCGGTGGGACGACCGTGCTGGAACTCCAGCCGAGCGGCAGCGTCGACGGGAAGGCCGCGACCGATCTCGTCCAGCGGATCAGGGACGTCCGCGGTGCCGAGCCCGTGCAAGTCACCGGTCCCGCCGCCCAGTTGGTCGACTTCCGGAAGATGCTCAGCGACCGGGCGCCCTGGGCCGCCGTCACCGTCCTGATCGGGATCTTCGCGCTGCTGTTCGCCTTCACCGGGTCGGTGCTGATCCCGCTGCGGACCATCGCCACGACCCTGCTCAGCCTCGGTGCCGCGCTCGGTGTGGTGGTCTGGGTGTTCCAGGACGGTCATCTCGCCGGGCTCCTCGGCTCCGAGGAGCTGGGCTCGCTCAGCCTGACCGCGCCGCCGCTGATCATCGCGATCGCGTTCGGGCTGGCCATGGACTACGAGTTGTTCATCCTGGCCCGGATGCGCGAGGCCCGCGCACAGAGCGGTGACGACCGTGAGGCCGTGGTGACCGGGCTGCGCCGCTCCGGCCGGGTGGTCACCTGCGCCGCGCTGCTCCTCGCCGTCGTCTTCGGCGCCTTCATGACGGGCGGCTTCGCGCCCATCCTGCAGATCGGGCTCGGGCTGACGCTGGCCGTGCTGATCGACGCGACGATCGTACGGATGCTGCTGGTCCCGGCGACCATGGCGCTGCTGGGACGCCGGGCCTGGTGGGCGCCGCCGCCGCTGCGTCGCGTGCACGACCGGTTCGGACTGCACGAGGAGGTGCCGGCCCCGGAGCGGGTGCCGGCCGACGCCTGAGCCCCCGGAGTGCGGGGCGGTCCCTGGTGGGGCCGCCCCTTGGCGCGCTCCGGCGTCCTTACCTGAATCTCAGACGGCGAGCCCCCGTTTCAAAGAACAAACCCATACAGAAAGCGCACCATGCACGCGCAGCATCGATCACTCCTGGTCGTTTCAGAAAGGCGTGCCGTGGGCGTTCCGTACATATCGAACCCGTCCGAGCCGAGCGGACAGCAGCCATCGGCGTGGTCACGGCGCGGAATCCTCGCCGCGCTCGGGGCCGTACCGGCCGCCGCCCTGCTCACCGGCTGCAGCAGCTCCGCCGACGCCTCGGCCGCGACCAAGGCGAGCGCGAGCGCCTCCGCGAAGGCCGCCAGGAAGGCCGTCGTCACCGTCACCCCGGCCGACGGCACCCAGCACGCCGACTTCGCCGCCCCCGTCGAGGTCACCGTCACCGACGGCACCCTCGCCTCCGTCACGGTCACCGGCGGCGACGGCAGCGTGCTGGCCGGGGCCCTCGACGCGGCCCGTACGAAGTGGACGTCCACCGGGAACCCGTACTCCGGGACGACGTACAAGGTGTCCGCGCAGGTCACCGACGCCGCCACGCACACCGCGACCTTCACCACCGCCTCGCCGTCCGCGACCTTCGTCGGGTACTTCACGCCGGAGGCCGACTCCACCTCCGGCGTCGGCATGCCGGTGTCGATCAACTTCACGGAGGCGGTCTCCGACCGGGCCGCCGTCCAGAAGGCGATCACCGTGACCGCCGAACCGGCCGTCGAGGTGGTCGGGCACTGGTTCAGCGACACCCGGCTCGACTTCCGGCCTGAGACCTACTGGGCCGCCGGTACGAAGATCACGCTCGGGCTGCGGCTCAAGGACGTCGAGGGCGCGGACGGGGTCTACGGCACCCAGTCCAAGGATGTCACCTTCCACATCGGCCGCGAGCAGATCAGCACGGTCGACCTGGCCGCGAAGACCATGACCGTCCAGCGGGGCGGCGCGACCACGGCGACCTATCCCGTCTCCGGCGGCGACGCCGAGCACACCACCTGGTCCGGGATCATGGTGATCAGCGAGCGGTTCAAGCAGACGCGGATGGAGTCGTCGACGGTCGGGCTCGGCGACGAGTACGACATCTCCGATGTCCCGCACGCCCAGCGCCTGACCACCTCCGGCACCTTCGTGCACGGCAACTACTGGGCCTCGACCTCGGTGTTCGGCAGCGCCAACACCAGTCACGGCTGCGTCGGCCTGCACGACACGAAGGGCGCGAACGACACCTCCGTACCGGGCTACAAGTTCTACGACAGTTCCATGCTCGGGGACGTCGTGATCGTCAAGAACTCGGGCGAGGTGACGGTGGACCCGGCCAACGGCCTCAACGGCTGGAACCTGTCCTGGGCGGACTGGAAGGCGGGCAGCGCCGTCTGAAGCCCGCCTTTCCCCAGCACATTCGTGTCTTCATCGGGTGAACTCACCTGTGACGGAAGGAAATTCTGGGTTTCACCTCTTGACGGCCGGAGCCACCAGGAGCACATTGGGCCCACTTTGAGAGCGCTCTCAAGCCTTCTCGAAGACACCCGCGCTCACTTCTCCGTACCCGAGAGGCACCCCCATGAGTGAAACCTCCGGCATACCCAGACGGCGACGGGCTCTCGTCGCCGTCCTCAGCACCCTCGGTCTGGCCGCCGCCGTGGCGACGGCGGCCACCCTCCCCGCCGACGCCTCCGCGCCCACACCCCCCACCGGCTGGACGCAGGTCTTCGTCGACGACTTCAACGGCACCGCCGGGACCGGCGTCTCCACCACCAACTGGCAGTACGCGACCGGGACTTCGTATCCCGGCGGGCCGGCCAACTGGGGCACCGGCGAGATCGAGACGATGACGAACAGCACGAACAACGTCTCGCTCGACGGCAGCGGAAACCTCCGGATCACCCCGATCCGCGACTCCGCCGGCAACTGGACCTCGGGCCGCATCGAGACTAACCGCACCGACTTCCAGCCCCCGGCGGGCGGCAAGTTGCGCGTCGAGGCCCGCCTCCAGGTGCCGAACGTCACCGGGGCGTCCGCGCTCGGCTACTGGCCCGCCTTCTGGATGCTCGGGGCGCCCTACCGGGGCAACTACCAGAACTGGCCGAGCGTCGGCGAGATCGACATCATGGAGAACACCCAGGGTCTCAACACCATCTGGGGCACCCTGCACTGCGGGACGAGCCCGGGCGGCCCCTGCAACGAGACGACCGGCCTCGGCGGTACGACCACCTGCTCCGGCACCACCTGTCAGGCCGGCTTCCACACGTACAGCATGGAGTGGGACCGCTCGGTGAGCCCGGAGGCGATCCGCTTCTACGTCGACGGCACCAACTACCACACGGTGACCGCGAACCAGGTCGACGCGACGACCTGGTCGAACGCCACGAACCACGGCTTCTTCATCATCCTGAACGTGGCGATGGGCGGCGCCTTCCCGGCCGCGTTCGGCGGCGGCCCCGACGCCAACACGGTCTCCGGGCGCCCGATGGTCGTCGACTACGTCCAGGTGCTCCAGTCGACCACCGGCGGCGGTACGACCACTCCCCCGCCGACCGGCTCCCGGGACGCGTACAGCGCGATCCAGGCCGAGTCGTACAACAGCCAGTCGGGCACCCTCACGGAGACCACCACCGACACCGGCGGAGGCCAGAACATCGGCTCGCTCGCCAACGGCGACTGGGCGCTCTACCAGGGCGTCAACTTCGGTTCCACGGCGGCCACCCAGTTCGTCGGCAGGGTCGCGAGCGGTGCCAATACGGGCGTGAGCGGCCTGGTCGAGGTGCGTCTCGACAGCCGTACGAACACCCCGATCGGCAGCTTCTCGATCGGCAACACGGGCGGCTGGCAGAGCTGGCGGACGGTACCGGCGAACATCAGCTCCGTCACCGGCACCCATGACGTCTATCTGACCTTCACCAGCGGCCAGGCGCAGGACTTCGTGAACGTGAACTGGTTCAACTTCGGTCACTGAGAAGGTCGTTGCGTTGCCGGAGGAGGGGCGGGCCAGGTGGCCCGCCCCTCCTCTGTTCGCTCAGTGCAGCTCCGCCCGGAACGCCACCGGCGTGCTCCCGGTGTGCAGTTGGAAGAACTTGGAGAAGTTCGCCGCGTCGGGAAAGCCGACGGCCACGCCCACCCGCCCGATCGGCAGGGACGTGTGGGCCAGCAGCCGCTTCGCCTCCAGGACCACGCGCTTGTCGATGAACCCCTTGGGTGTCTCACCGGTCGCGGCGCGCACCGCGCGGACGAGCGTGCGCCGGGAGTAACCGAGGGCGTCGGCATACGCGCTGACGCTGTGATTGGTGGCGAAGCCCTTCTCCACCGCGTCCCTGAACAGGGTGAACGTGGTGTCCGTCCGGCCGCGCGCCGCCTCCGCCGAACTCGTCGCGAGATGGGACAGCCGCAGCAGGAACGCGGTGAGGGAGTGGCGCAGTACCGAGGTGTGCACGCCTATCGGGAGGGTCGCCGTGTCCTCGTACTCGCGGCCCAGTTGCGCCAAGGACGCCTGCAGGCCCGCGAGTTGGGGAGCGTCCGGGCGCAGCAGCGGAGGCAGGTCGTAGCGGTAGAGGCCGGTCGCCTCGACGGTGGCGCGGGGCAGGAAGCCGGGTTGCATGGTGAGGACGGTGCCGTGGTACTCGCTGGTGCGGGAGAAGCGGTGGACCTGACCCGGGCGGATCCACAGCAGGTCGCCCGCAGTCACCTCGTACTCGGCGAAGTCGATCATGTGGGTGACCGGGCCCTCGTCGAACAGCATCACGACGTGGAAGTCGATGCGGTGGACGCGGTCGAGCGGGGCGTCCTCGTGCCAGGTGCGGTCGGGTGACATCGGGCCGACCTGCATGCCGACGCCCAGGACGCTCAGACCGACCGGGAAGGGAAACGTCCTGATGCCGTCGCCGTCCCGGAGAGTGTCCCGGCCGGTGTCTTGGGTGGTTCTGTCCGCCATGTCCTTCTCTTGCCGACTCGGCCCCGCTGCCCGTGTCCCACTTTCACCAAAGGGTGACACACAGGCACCTGGCCCCGTAAAAGTCAGACTTTTAAGTTTGAACACGCCCGAGCAGTTCGTAGCGGTTCGCGCCGCCCTATCGAGGATTTCTTGAAGATGAGTACGCAGACATCCGACAGCCTCCAGTGGACCGATCTCGACCGACGTGCCGTCGACACAGCCCGTGTTCTCGCGGCCGACGCCGTGCAGAAGGTCGGCAACGGCCACCCCGGTACGGCGATGAGCCTGGCCCCCGCCGCGTACACGATCTTTCAGAAGGTGATGCGACACGATCCCGCGGATCCCGAGTGGACGGGCCGTGACCGCTTCGTCCTCTCCCCCGGGCACACCTCGCTGACCCTCTACACCCAGCTGTTCCTGTCCGGGTACGAGCTGGAGCTGGACGACCTCAAGGCGTTCCGGACGCACGGTTCGAAGACCCCGGGTCATCCCGAGTACGGCCACACGGCCGGCGTCGAGACCACCACCGGGCCGCTCGGCCAGGGCGTCGCCAACGCGGTCGGCATGGCGATGGCCGCCCGTTACGAGCGCGGCCTCTTCGACCCCGAGGCACCCGAGGGCACCTCCCCCTTCGACCACACCGTCTGGGCGATCGTCTCCGACGGCGACCTGGAGGAGGGCATCTCCGCCGAGGCCTCCTCGCTGGCGGGCCATCAGAAGCTCGGCAACCTCGTCTTCGTCTACGACGACAACCACATCTCCATCGAGGGCGACACGGCGACGGCGTTCTCCGAGGACGTGCTCAAGCGGTACGAGGCGTACGGCTGGCACGTGCAGCGGATCGAGCCCGAACTCGGCGGCGACATCGACGTACACGCGCTGTACACGGCGCTCAAGGAGGCGCAGGCCGAGACCGCGCGCCCCTCCATCATCGCGATGCGCACGATCATCGCCTGGCCCGCCCCGAACGCCCAGAACACCGAGGCCTCCCACGGCTCGGCCCTCGGCGCCGAGGAGATAGCGGCCACCAAGCGCCTGCTGGGCTTCGACCCGTCGCTCTCCTTCGAGGTCGCCGACGAGGTCCTCGTCCACGCCCGCCAGGCCCTCGACCGGGGCGCCGAGGCGCACGCGGCCTGGGACAAGCGGCTCGCCGAGTGGCGCGGTGCCAACCCCGAGCGCGCGCAGCTGTTCGATCGGGTCGTCGCAGGTCAGCTGCCCGAGGGCTGGGAGGACGCGCTGCCGGTGTTCGAGGAGGGCACGTCCGTCGCCACGCGTGCCGCGTCCGGCAAGGTGCTCCAGGCGCTGGGCCCGGTCCTGCCCGAGCTGTGGGGCGGCTCGGCCGACCTGGCCGGCTCGAACAACACGACGATCGACAAGACGTCCTCCTTCCTCCCGAAGGGCAACCCGCTCCCGGAGGCGGACCCGTACGGCCGTACCGTCCACTTCGGTATCCGTGAGCATTCGATGGCCGCCGAGATGAACGGCATCGCGCTGCACGGCAACACCCGTATCTATGGCGGCACCTTCCTGGTCTTCTCCGATTACATGCGGAACGCCGTACGGTTGTCGGCGCTGATGCAGCTGCCCGTGACGTACGTCTGGACGCACGACTCCATCGGCCTCGGCGAGGACGGCCCGACCCACCAGCCGGTCGAGCACCTGGCCTCCCTGCGTGCGATCCCGGGCCTGAACATCGTGCGCCCTGCCGACGCCAACGAGACGTCCGTCGCCTGGGCCGAGATCCTCAGGCGGCACGCCACCAACCCGGCCCCGCACGGCCTCGCCCTCACCCGTCAGGGTGTACCGACGTACGCCAGGAACGAGGACACCGCGAAGGGCGGTTATGTCCTTCGCGAGGCGTCGACCGGCACCCCGGACGTCGTCCTGATCGCCACCGGTTCCGAGGTCCAACTCGCCGTCGCCGCCCGCGAAGCGCTGGAAGCCGAGGGTGTGGGTACCCGCGTGGTGTCGATGCCGTCCGTGGAGTGGTTCGAGGAGCAGCCGCGCGAGTACCGGGAGAGTGTCCTGCCGCCGTCCGTGAAGGCACGCGTGGCGGTCGAGGCCGGAATCGGTCTCACCTGGTACCGGTACGTCGGTGACAACGGACGCATCGTCTCCCTCGAACACTTCGGCGCCTCCGCCGACGCCAAGACCCTGTTCACCGAGTTCGGCTTCACCCCCGAGAACGTGGCCCAGGCCGCGCGGGAATCTCTTGCCGCCGCCCGCGGTTGATCCGTTCGCCAGAAGGAAGATGATCATAGTGACCACCACAACGACCACCACCGCGGGAACACTCAAGCGCCTCTCCGACGAAGGCGTCTCGATCTGGCTGGACGACCTGTCCCGCAAGCGCATCACGTCCGGCAACCTCGCCGACCTCATCGACACCCACCACGTGGTCGGCGTGACCACCAACCCGTCGATCTTCCAGGCCGCCATCGGCTCCGGCGAGGGGTACGAGGAGCAGCTCGCCGACCTTGCCGCGCGCAGGGTCACGGTCGACGAGGCCGTACGGATGATGACGACCGCCGACGTCCGCGCCGCCGCCGACATCCTGCGCCCGGTGTACGACGCCACGGCCGGCCGGGACGGCCGTGTCTCGATCGAGGTCGACCCGCGGCTCGCCCATGAGACGGCGGCGACGATCGCCGAGGCCAAGCAGCTGGCCTGGCTGGTCGACCGGCCCAACGTGATGATCAAGATCCCGGCGACGAAGGCCGGTCTCCCGGCGATCACCGAGGTCATCGGCCTCGGGATCAGCGTCAACGTCACGCTGATCTTCTCCCTGGAGCGCTACCGCGAGGTCATGGACGCCTATCTGGCCGGCCTGGAGAAGGCGCAGGCCAAGGGCCTCGACCTGGCGGACATCCACTCCGTCGCCTCCTTCTTCGTGTCCCGCGTCGACTCCGAGATCGACAAGCGCCTGACGGTCCTCGGCACGGCCGCTGCCCTCGCCCTCAAGGGCAGGGCGGCGCTGGCCAACGCGCGGCTCGCCTACGAGGCGTACGAGGATGTCTTCGCGGGTGAGCGGTGGACCGCCCTGGGCGGCGCCCACGCCAACAAGCAGCGTCCGCTGTGGGCCTCGACCGGCGTCAAGGACCCCGCGTACAAGGACACCCTGTACGTCGACGAGCTGGTCGCGCCCGGCACCGTCAACACCATGCCGGAGGCCACCCTCGCCGCCACCGCCGACCACGGTGACATCCACGGCGACGCGGTGACCGGCGGTTACGCCCAGGCCCGTGCCGATCTCGCGGCCGTCGAGGGGCTCGGGATCTCGTACGACGAGGTCGTGAAGCAGCTGGAGGACGAGGGCGTCGCGAAGTTCGCGGTCGCCTGGAACGACCTGCTCGACGCCGTGACGAAGTCGCTGAACAGCAAGGGAGTTGACGGGGAATGACCGAGGCACCGACTCTGCCGGCCGCCGACATCAAGGCGACCGCCGACATCGAAGCGGCCGTGGAAGCCGCCGCCGACTGGGAGAACCCGCTGCGCGACCGCGGCGACCGTCGGCTCCCCAAGATCGCCGGGCCGTCCGGGCTGGTCATCTTCGGGGTGACCGGTGACCTGTCCCGCAAGAAGCTGATGCCGGCCGTCTACGACCTCGCCAACCGGGGTCTGCTGCCGCCTGGCTTCTCGCTCGTCGGGTTCGCCCGGCGGGACTGGGAGGACGAGGACTTCGCGCAGATCGTGCACGACTCGGTGCGCGAGCACGCCCGTACGGAGTTCCGCGAGGAGGTCTGGCAGCAGCTCGCCGAGGGCATGCGGTTCATCCCCGGCGACTTCGACGACGACCAGGCGTTCAAGCAGCTGCGCTCGGCCGTCGAGGAGCTGGACGCGTCCCGGGGTACGAGCGGCAACTACGCGTTCTATCTCTCCGTACCGCCGAAGTTCTTCCCGAAGGTCGTCCAGCAGCTGAAGAAGCACGGGCTGGCCAAGGCGCCGGAGGGTTCCTGGCGGCGCGCGGTGATCGAGAAGCCGTTCGGGCACAACCTGAAGAGCGCCCGTGCGCTGAACAAGGTGCTGCACGACGTGTTCGACCCGGAGCAGGTCTTCCGGATCGACCACTACCTGGGCAAGGAGACCGTCCAGAACATCCTGGCACTCCGCTTCGCCAACCAGATGTACGAGCCCATCTGGAACCGGTCGTACGTCGACCACGTACAGATCACGATGGCCGAGGACATCGGCATCGGCGGCCGGGCCGGGTACTACGACGGCATCGGGTCCGCCCGTGACGTCATCCAGAACCACCTGCTCCAGCTCATGGCCCTCACCGCCATGGAGGAGCCGCTCGCCTTCGACGTCGACTCGCTGCTGACCGAGAAGCTCAAGGTCCTGAAGTCGGTGAAGCTGCCGGAGCACCTGGGCGAGCACACCGTGCGCGGGCAGTACGCGGGAGGCTGGCAGGGCGGCGAGCAGGTGCTCGGCTATCTCGAAGAGGACGGCATCAACCCGAAGTCCAGCACCGACACGTACGCGGCCGTCAAGCTGGAGGTCGACAACCGGCGCTGGGCGGGCGTCCCGTTCTATCTGCGGACCGGCAAGCGTCTTGGCCGTCGGGTCACGGAGATCGCGGTCGTCTTCCAGCGCGCCCCGCACTCCCCGTTCGACTCGACGGCCACCGAGGAGCTCGGCGCGAACGCGATCGTCATCCGCGTCCAGCCCGACGAGGGCATGACCGTGCGCTTCGGTTCCAAGGTCCCGGGTACCTCGATGGAGATCCGGGACGTCACGATGGACTTCGCCTACGGCGAGTCCTTCACGGAGTCCAGCCCGGAGGCGTACGAACGGCTCATCCTGGACGTCCTGCTCGGCGACGCCAATTTGTTCCCCCGTCACCAGGAAGTGGAAGAGTCCTGGAAGATCCTCGACCCGATCGAGGAGTACTGGGGCACGCACGGCAGGCCCGCGCAGTACGCCTCGGGCAGTTGGGGCCCGCAGGAAGCCGACGAGATGCTCGCACGAGACGGACGGAGCTGGCGCAGGCCATGAAAATCGACCTCACCGACACCACAGCAAGCAAGATCAACAAGGCACTGGTGAAGGGGCGGCGCGCCATCGGCACCCCTGCCGTGGGCATGGTCCTGACGATGGTGATCGTCACGGACGAGGAGAACGCCTACGACTCGATCAAGGCGTCCGAGGAGGCCTCGCACGAGCACCCCTCGCGCACCCTGGTCGTCATCAAGCGGCACGCCCGCAGCCCGCGCGACCGCACCAACTCCCACCTCGACGCCGAGGTACGGGTGGGCGCGGACGCCGGCACCGGCGAGACGGTCATCCTGCGGACCTACGGCGAGGTGTCCGACCACGCCGACTCCGTCGTCCTGCCGCTGCTGCTGCCGGACGCGCCGGTCGTCGTCTGGTGGCCGGTGGACGCCCCCGAGGTGCCCGCCAAGGACCCGCTGGGCGCGCTGGCCCAGCGCCGGATCACCGACATGTACGCGGTCGAGAAGCCGCTGATCGCGCTGGAGGCCCGGGTGCGTTCGTACGCGCCCGGCGACACCGACCTGGCGTGGACGCGGCTCACCCCGTGGCGCTCGATGCTGGCGGCGGCCCTCGACCAGGCCCGTACGAAGATCATCTCGGCGGCCGTCGAGAGCGAGGCCGAGAACCCGAGCGCCGAACTGCTGGCCCGCTGGCTCGGCGCCCGACTCAACGTCAAGGTGGACCGCGTCGTCACCGCGGGCCCGGTCGTCACGGCCGTCCGCCTGGGCACCGACAAGGGCGAGATCGTCATCGACCGCCCTGAGGGCCCGCTCGCCACGCTCACCCTGCCCGGCCAGCCCTCCCGCACCCTCGCGCTGAAGGTGCGCCCCACCTCCGAACTCATCGCCGAGGAGCTGCGCCGCCTCGACGCCGACGAGATGTACGCCGTCGCTCTGCGGGCCAACGGCACCAAGGAGACCCCCAGCCATGTCTGACTCCCCCAGGCTCACCCGGCGCCCCGAGTGGATCGCGCTGGAGGACCACCGCTCCGACGCACTCCCCCAGCCGCAGCTGCGTGAGCTGTTCGCCGCCGATCCCGGGCGCGCGGAGCGGTACGTCGTGCGGGTGGGCGACCTGCACATCGACTACTCCAAGCACCTGATCACCGACGAGACCCTCGCCCTCCTCCAGGAACTCGCCGCCGCTACCGATGTATTCGGGCTGCGGGACGCCATGTTCCGGGGCGAGCGGATCAACATCACCGAGGACCGGGCGGTGCTGCACACCGCGCTGCGGGCGCCGCGCGACGCGGTCGTCGAGGTCGACGGGGAGAACGTCGTCCCGGCCGTGCACGCGGTCCTGGACAAGATGGCGTCCTTCGCGGACCGGGTGCGCTCCGGCGAGTGGACCGGGCACACCGGCAAGCGCATCAAGAACGTCGTCAACATCGGCATCGGCGGCTCGGACCTCGGTCCGGCGATGGCGTACGAGGCTCTGCGGGCCTTCACCGCGCGGGAGTTGACCTTCCGGTTCGTGTCGAACGTCGACGGCGCCGACCTGCACGAGGCCGTGCGGGACCTGGACCCGGCCGAGACGCTGTTCATCATCGCCTCGAAGACGTTCACGACGATCGAGACGATCACCAACGCCACCTCGGCCCGCTCCTGGCTCCTCACAGGTCTCGGTGGCGAGGAGAAGGCGGTCGCGAAGCACTTCGTGGCGCTGTCGACGAACGCCGGGAAGGTCGGCGACTTCGGGATCGACACGGCGAACATGTTCGAGTTCTGGGACTGGGTCGGTGGGCGGTACTCGTACGACTCGGCGATCGGGCTGTCGCTGATGATCGCGATCGGCCCGGACCGGTTCCGGGAGATGCTGGACGGCTTCGCGCTGGTCGACGAGCACTTCCGGACGGCTCCGGCGGAGGCCAACGCGCCTTTGCTGCTGGGCCTGTTGGGGATCTGGTACGGCAACTTCCTCGGCGCCCAGTCGCACGCCGTACTGCCCTACTCGCACTACCTCTCCAAGTTCACCGCGTATCTGCAGCAGCTGGACATGGAGTCCAACGGCAAGTCGGTCGACCGTGACGGGCTGCCGGTGGAGTGGGAGACCGGACCGGTGGTCTGGGGCACGCCCGGCACCAACGGGCAGCACGCCTACTACCAGTTGATCCACCAGGGCACGAAGCTGATCCCGGCCGACTTCATCGGCTTCGCCGAACCGGTCGCCGAGCTGGGCGACGAACTCAAGGCGCAGCACGACCTGTTGATGGCCAACTTCTTCGCCCAGACACAGGCGCTGGCCTTCGGCAAGACACCGGAAGAGGTGCGGGCGGAGGGGGTCCCGGAGGAACTGGTCGCCCACAAGACGTTCCAGGGCAACCACCCGACGACCACGATCCTCGCGCGCGAGCTGACCCCGTCCGTGCTCGGCCAGTTGATCGCCCTCTACGAGCACAAGGTGTTCGTCCAGGGCGCCGTCTGGAACATCGACTCCTTCGACCAGTGGGGCGTCGAACTGGGCAAGGTCCTCGCCAAGCGGATCGAACCCGCGCTCACCGCCGGGGCCGATGTCCCCGGCCTCGACTCCTCCACCGCCGCCCTCGTGGCCACGTACCGCACTCTTCGTCACGCTCAGGAAGTGAACTGACATGCAGCTTGGTCTGATCGGTCTCGGCAAGATGGGCGGCAACATGCGCGAGCGCATCCGCCGTGCCGGCCACACCGTCATCGGCTACGACCGCAACCCCGAGGTCTCCGACGTGGCGAGCCTCGCCGAACTGGTCGAGAAGCTCGAAGCGCCGCGCGTGGTCTGGGTGATGGTCCCGGCGGGTGCCGCCACCCAGTCCGTCGTCGACGAACTCGGCGGGCTTCTGGAGTCCGGTGACACGGTCGTCGACGGCGGCAACTCCCGCTGGACGGACGACGAGAAGCACGCCGAGGAACTCGGCACCAAGGGCATCGGCTTCGTCGACGCCGGTGTCTCCGGCGGCGTGTGGGGCCTGCAGAACGGCTACGCCCTGATGGTCGGCGGCGACAAGGAGCACGTCGAGCGGCTCCAGCCGATCTTCGAGGCGCTCAAGCCGGAGGGCCCGTACGGCTACGTCCACGCGGGCAAGGTGGGCGCCGGGCACTTCTCCAAGATGGTCCACAACGGCATCGAGTACGCCATGATGCAGGCCTACGCCGAGGGCTGGGAGCTCCTTGAGAAGGTCGACTCCGTCACCGATGTGCGCGAGGTCTTCCGTTCCTGGCAGGACGGTACGGTCATCCGGTCCTGGCTGCTCGACCTGGCGGTCAACGCCCTCGACGAGGACGAGCACCTGGAGCGGCTGCGCGGGTTCGCGCAGGACTCCGGCGAGGGCCGGTGGACGGTCGAGGCGGCCATCGACAACTCCGTGCCACTGCCCGCGATCACGGCCTCCCTCTTCTCGCGGTTCGCGTCCCGGCAGGACGACTCCCCGCAGATGAAGATGATCGCGGCGCTGCGCAACCAGTTCGGCGGCCACGCCGTCGAGTCCAAGTAGGAAACCGTGGGTGACCTCCTCCTGGTCCGCCACGGCGAGACGGAGTGGAGCGCGTCGGGACAGCACACCAGCTGGACCGACCTGCCCCTCACCCGGCACGGCGAGGAACAGGCCAGGTCCCTCGCCCCGCTCCTCGCCGGCCGGACCTTCGCACGCGTCCTGGCCAGCCCGCTCGCCCGCGCGGTCCGCACCGCCGAACTCGCGGGCCTGTCCGGGGTATTGACCGACGCGGACATGTACGAGTGGGACTACGGCGCGTACGAGGGTGTGACGACCGCCGAGATCCATCGCACCCGGCCCGACTGGTATCTGTTCACGGACGGCGTGCCGCCAGGTCCGGACGGGCATCCGGGCGAGTCGCCCGACGAGGTGGGCCGGCGCGCGGACCGCGTCCTGACCCACCTCAAGGACGCGCTCGAAGAGGGTGACGTGGTCCTGGTAGCCCACGGGCACTTCCTGCGTGTGCTGACAGCCCGTTACCTCGGGCTGCCGGCCGCCGACGGACGACTGTTCCAGCTCGCCACGGGCACGGTCAGCAGGCTCTCCACCGAGCACGACCGTCCGGTGGTCGCGGAGTGGAACTCCCGCCAGGGAGCGGCTGGTTGAGCCGACCGTTCGGATCGGCGGGCTGAAGTGGCGATCGGGTCCGGGGCATTGTCCCCGGGCCCGATTGACATGTGTGTCGGGGGCGCGTCAGAGTCGCCCCGGTGGAGATCAACGAGCTGACTGCGGCCGAAGCCCGGGTGTGGCAGGCCTTCCGCACGGGTGAGCCCGTGGACTTCCGTGAGGCTGGCGGCGACAACGCGGCCGACGGCGCGGACTGGGGACCGGAGCGGAGCGTACGCGCCCCGGTGCTGCGGACCCTGCTGCTCAGCACCCAGCAGCAGGACGGCGAGATCCCCAGGCTCAGGCTCTCGGGCGCCCGCATCACCGGGCATCTGAACCTGATGTACGCGATCGTGGACCACCCGCTCCACCTCCGGTACTGCCACTTCGACGAGTCGCCCGACTTCTACGGCACCCGGCTGCGCCAGCTGAATCTGCGCGGCTCGGTGCTCCCGGCCGTCAATCTCGCCAGTACGCGCATCGACGGTCCGCTGAGGATGACGGACTGCCGGGTGCGGGGGCCGGTACGGCTGGCCGGTGCGGAGATAGCGGGCGCTCTCTTCATGGACGGCGCCGAACTCACCACGTCCGACCCGTCCGTGCCGGTGCTCCAGCTCCATCAGGCGGTGCTCGGCGACGGGTTCGCGGCGCCGGGACTGCGGGTGCGGGGCGAGATGCTCCTCGACGGTGCCACGGTGGGCGGGTCGATCGCGCTGGACGGCGCCGAACTGAGCAACCCCGGGGGCCATGTCCTGCGTGCCCAGTCCATCGAGGTGCGGGCCGACGTACGAGCGCGGACCCTGCGTACCCAGGGCGGCATCGATCTGCGCGGCTCCCGTATCGCGGGGTGCCTCGACTTCACGCGGGCGCGGCTGTCGAACCCCGGCGGTATGGCGCTGCGGGCCAGCAGCTGCACCATCGGTGAGTTGTGGCTGTACCGGTGCGAGCCGATCGAGGGCCGGCTGCATCTGCGCCGCTCCCGGATCGAGGTCCTGGGCTTCGAATCGGAGGTCGCCCCGGGCGAGGTGCTCTTCAACAACCTCACCTACACGACGCTCACCCCGCACGAGCCCGCCGAGCGTCGCCTGCCCCTGCTGGAACGCGACGGCGACGGCTATGTCCCGTACGCCTACGAGCAGTTGGCCGCCGCCTACCGTCACGTCGGCGACGAGGGAGCGGCCCGCCGCGTTCAGCTCGCCAAGCTGCGCCGGCACCGGACCACCCTGCCCTGGCTCGGCCGGCTGTGGGGCCACCTGCAGGACCTCACCGTCGGCTACGGCTTCCGCCCGCTGCGCGCAGCCGTCTGGCTCCTGTCCCTGCTGACGGCCGGCTCGATCGCGTACGCCGTACACCACCCGCGTCCGCTGAAGGCGTCCGAGGCCCCGGAGTTCAACCCGGTCTTCTACACCCTGGACCTGCTCCTCCCGGTGATCTCCTTCGGCCAGGAGGGGGCCTTCGCTCCTGTGGACGGATACCAGTACCTGTCGTACGTCCTCATCCTGACCGGCTGGATCCTGGCGACGACCGTCATCGCCGGTGTGAGCAGGAGCGTCACTCGGCAGTAGCGGAACAGGGATAACTCTCGTTAGCGAACCGGGCGTTGTGCGTGCTGAGCGGCGAGCCGCACGGGTGCGTTCTGGGCGCCGTAGCCCTGGTAGCCGCCGTCGCGCTGGACCAGCTCGAAGAAGACACGGCCCACGGTCTGGGTGTAGCAGTGCCTGAACTCGCCCTGTGCGTCACGGTCGTAGAGGATGCCGAGTTCGCGGTAGGTCGCCAACTCGCCCTCGGTGAACTCGTATCGGGCCGCGAGGTCGTCGTAGTAGTTCGCGGGCATCGGGAGCAGTCGGCCCCCTGCCGCCCGGAAGCGCCGGGCGGCGGCGACCACGTCGTCGATGGCCAGCGCGATGTGCTGGGCGCGGGTCTCGGCCTCGGTGGGTGCGGGGCCGACGGCGAGCGCGATCCGTACGCTGCCACCGGAGTTGGTGACGGCCCGGCTGCGGAAGAGGCCGTACGGGTCGGCGACGTCGACGCTCTCCCGGCCGTTCAGACCGAGGACGCTGCTGTGGAAGAGGGCGGCCTCGTCGAAGTGGTGCCAGGGCTGGGTGAGGGCGAGGTGGTCGATGCGGCCGACGCCGGGCTCGGCTGTCCCCAGGGTCTCGAAGTCGGTGCGCCAGTCGGGGAGTTCGGGGCGGTCCGTGGCGCAGAAGAAGAGTTCCGTGCCGTCGGGGGCGGCCACCGCGTCGAGCGGGGCGTCCTCGGGGGCTCGGCGGCGGGGCAGAACGGGGGCGAGGAGAGCCTCTGCCCTGCGGGCGGCGCCTGCCGGGTCCGGGGACTCCAGGCCGACGGCGGCGAGCCCGGTGCCGTCACGTCGGGCCGCTGGCCCGGTGTTGACGAGGATGCGGGCCTCGCCGCGCTCCCAGAGGTCGACGGGCTTGCTGCGATGCCGTGCCGTACGGGTGAGACCGAGTGCGCCGAGGACCGCCGAGACGGGTTCGGCGTCCGGGGTGACGAGTTCGGCGAAGGCGATGCCGGTGGGGACGACGGGCTCGGGCAGCGGGGCGAGGCCGATGCTCTCCTGGAGGACGAGGAGGGAGCGCCGGGCGTCCACGGCGGTCGGTCCGGCCTCGGCCTGCCGGAACACGTCGTTGAAGACTTCGAGGGAGAGCGGACCGTCGTATCCGGCCCTGATGACGTGCTGGAGGAGGCCCGCGATGTCGAAGCCGCCCTGCCCCGGGAAGCAGCGGTAGTGGCGGCTCCACTGGAGCACGTCCATGGCGAGCAGCGGGGCGTCGGCCAGCTGCAGGAAGAAGATCTTCTCGCCGGGGATGTCCTCGATGCCCTTGGGGTCCGACCCTCGGGAGAGGATGTGGAAGCTGTCGAGACAGGTGCCGAGCGCGGGGTGACCGGCCGTCTCGACGATGCTCCAGGCGTGGTCGTACGTACTGACGTGCCGTCCCCACGCGAGCGCCTCATAGGCCACGCGGACGCCGAACTCCTGGGCCAGGTCGGCCAGTCGGCTCAGCTGGGCGGCGGCGAGGGCGTCGTCGTCGAGGGCGAGCGGGGAGACGCTGGAGCAGACGAGAACGGTGTCGGTGCCGAGCCGCCGCATCAGCTCGAACTTGTGCCGGGCACGGCGCAGATTCCGGGCGAACTCGTCCTCGGGCACGGCCTCGATGTCACGCATCGGCTGATAGAGATCGACGGTGAGACCGAGGTCGGCGCAGCGGGCCCGGATCTCCTCGGGGGTGAGAGGGCTGGCCAGCAGATCGTTCTCGAAGATCTCGACCCCGTCGAACCCCGCCCGGGAGGCGGCGGTGAGCTTCTCGGTCAGGGAGCCACTGAGCGACACGGTGGCGATGGATGTACGCATGGACCCGCTCCTTGAAAATGGGGTACTGCAGGCGCCCCTTCAGGGGCGCGGGGAACTGCGCGACAAGCCACAGACAGCCCGCAGCCGTCACACAACCGTTCCTGCCGAGCTCTCCGCAGCCCCAGCCAACTCCGCGATATCAGCCAACATCCGCCCGCAATCGGGCTCGCGCCCAGTAAAGAGACGGAACGCATCAGCAGCCTGAAACACAGCCATCCCACCCCCATCGAGCGTGGCGCACCCAACCGCCCGCGCCGTACGCAACAGCTCCGTCTCCAACGGCCGATACACCACCTCGGCCACCCAGAGCCCGGGATGCAGCACCTCCGCCGGGAACGGCAGCCCGGGATGGGCGGCCATCCCGGTGGGGGTCGCGTGCACGATGCCATCGGCCCGGCCGATCAGCGCCGGCAACCGATCGGGCGTCGCAGCGGTAGCGCGACCGACACCGAAGTGCCGGTTGAGGGCGCCAGCAAGGTCGGCGGCCCGATCAGGCAGCGCGTCGACGACGGTCACCGCCCCCGCCCCAAGAGTGAGCGTCGCATGCGCGACAGCCGCCCCCGCCCCACCGGCACCGAGCTGGACGACCCGTTCCAGCGGAGCGTCGGGCAGCCCGCGCGCAAAGGACGCGGCGAACCCGGTCACGTCCGTGTTGTGGCCGACCGCACGGCCGTCCTCGAAGACCACGGTGTTGACCGCACCGAGCGCCTCGGCCTGCGCGTCGAGGCCGTCCAGGTGCTCGATGACGAGCTGCTTGCACGGGTGCGTGATATTCAGCCCGTCGAACCCGAGGTCACGGGCGGCCCGTACGAGATCGCCGACCGCCTGCGCCGGAACGCCCAGCGTGTCGATGTCGATCAGCCGGTACAGATAGCGCAGCCCCTGCCGGTCGGCCTCCCGCTCGTGCAGCGCGGGGCTCAGTGACGGACCGATGCCGGAGCCGATGAGCCCGACGAGAAACGAGTCCTTGGCCACGACCGACCTCCACTAATGTACGAACTAGTACGTTAGCTATATCAGCAGGACAGGGCCACGGGGAAGCCCCCGGAGAAGCCCCTCGGTGTGCTTCTAGAATTCACGGCACTGGCCCCTCGCCCGAAGGAACCCGATGACCAGCGTCGAAGAACCGGCACACAACGGCGGGCGCATCCGCGACGCCGTCCGCACCAAGGCCGAGATCCTCGACGTGGCCACCAAGGAGTTCGCCCGGGCCGGTCTGGCGGGGGCCCGGGTGGACGAGATCGCCGCCCTCACCCGCACCACCAAGCGCATGATCTACTACTACTTCGGCGGCAAGGAACAGCTGTTCACGGCTGTTCTGGAGCGGGCGTACACGGTGATCCGGCAGGCCGAGCAGGACCTCGACGTCGAGCACCTGGACCCGGTAGCGGCCATCCGGCGCCTGGCGGAGCTGACCTTCGACCACCATGAGGCGCACCCCGACTTCATCCGCCTGGTGAGCATCGAGAACATCCACGAGGCCCAGCACATCGCCGGCTCGGAGCAGCTCGGGCGGATCGGCTCGCCGGCGCTGGAGGTGATCCACCGGATCCTGGAGTCGGGCCGCAAGTCGGGCCTGTTCACGGCCGACGTCGACGCCGTGGACCTGCACGCCATGATCAGCTCCTTCTGCTTCTTCCGGGTGGCCAACCGGCACACCTTCGGCGCGCTGTTCGGCCGCGATCTGACGGCCCCGGACCAGCGGGAGCACTACCGGACGATGCTCGGCGACATGGTCATCGCCTACCTCACGGCGGACCGTACGGCCTGAGGACCGGCGGAAAGATCCTTCGGCATGACCTCTTGACACCCGGGAAACGTGAGCGCAACATCCGTAGCCAACCGCTACTAACTATCCAGTGGGTTAATTAGCCGGGTAGCGGCAGCTCCCGGCACGGCCGTCCCATCACCCCAGGGATCCGGCACTTCTCCCCTCCGCTCACTCCGCCTACGTTGGAGTTCCCTCGAAGGAGCACGCCGTGTCCGTCCCCGCAGCACCCCTCGACGCCCCACCGGGCGGCCAGCCGAAGAAAGCCGCCACGGCCGCCTGGATCGGCAGCGCCCTGGAGTACTACGACTTCTTCATCTACGGCAGCGCGGCCGCCCTGATCTTCCCCAAGGTCTTCTTCGACGAGTCCGACCCGGCCACCGCGACCCTGCTGTCCCTGGCCACCTTCGGTGTCGCCTACGCCGCCCGCCCGGTCGGCGCGCTCTTCCTCGGCCACTTCGGCGACCGGCTCGGCCGCAAGAAGATCATGGTCTTCACGCTGATCCTGATGGGCGTCTCGACGTTCCTCATCGGCTGCCTCCCCACCCGCGACCAGGTCGGCACCCTCGCACCGGTCCTGCTCGTGCTCTGCCGTGTCCTCCAGGGCATCTCGGCCGCCGGTGAGCAGGCCAGCGCGAACTCCATGACCCTCGAACACGCGCCACCGGGCCGGCGCGGCTTCTTCACCAGCTTCACCCTGAGCGGCACCCAGGGCGGCCAGCTCCTGGCCACCCTGGTCTTCATCCCGATCGCGGCCATGCCCGAGGACCAGCTGCTGGCCTGGGGCTGGCGCATCCCGTTCTGGCTGAGCATCGCGGTCGCCGTCGTCGGCTACGTCATCCGCCGCAAGCTGGAGGAGACCCCGGCCTTCGCCCAGCAGGCCGCCTCCGAGGGTGTCGTGAAGCTGCCGCTGCTGATCCTGCTGCGCGAGCACTGGGCGGACGTCCTGCGGGTGATCGCGGGTGCGCTGGTCGCCTCGGTCTCGACGATCTTCACGGTGTGGGCGCTGGCGTACGCGACCAGTGACGCGGTGGGCATGGACCGCTCGTCCATGCTGTGGGTGGCCGCGCTCGCCAACCTGGTCGCGCTGGCCGCGATCCCGCTCTGGGCCACGCTCTCCGACCGCATCGGCCGCCGCCCGGTGTTCCTGGCCGGCGCCGCGGGCAGCGGGGTCATGATGTTCGTCTACCTGTGGGCGATCTCCACGGGCTCCTACCCGCTGATCCTGGTCCTCGGCATCGTCACCTTCGGTGTGGTCTACAGCGCCGCGAACGGCATCTGGCCCTCCTTCTACGGCGAGATGTTCTCGACCCGGGTGCGTCTGTCGGGCATGGCGATCGGTACGCAGATCGGCTTCGCCGTCGCCGGTTTCGCGGTCACCTTCGCCGCGGAGATCGCCGGTCCTGACGGGGACGACTGGTTCTCCGTCGCCCTGTTCACGGCGGCGCTGTGCATCCCGCCGGTGCTGGCCGCGATCACGGCACGTGAGACGCACCGGGTGCCGACGGAGCGGCTCGGTGAGCGTGGCGCCGAGACCGTCGCGGAACGCGCGACTGTCTCCGCCTGATCCTGTCCTCCGAAGTCCCCGAACAGCCCTGAGCTGTTCGGGGACTTCGGCATTTCCCGCCGGAATGCCCCACTTGATGTCTACCGCATGGTTGACAGCTGACATTTCACGCAAGAACATCGGCCAAAACGAGCACAAAAGAACAGAGCCTCCGCGCGTACCGGCCGATTTCAGGGGCGGCCGGTGCGCGCGGTTCCGCCGTTGACCTATCGTTGCCCGATCACAGGCGCGAGAGGCGGGCGGGCGAGGGAGTGTCGGGGGCCGGGTGGATACGAGTGCCGGTCGGGGACGACTCGGCACGCTGGGCCACGCGGGGGCGGAGCCTCAAGGTCCTGCTCGTCGTCCACAACGTGACCTCGGCGACCCGACTGCTCGACATAATGCCGCTCTTCGACGACGACTTCAGGGTCCAACTGCTCGTGACCTGCACGGAGTCGTCGGCGTTCAGGTCGGGTGTCGAGGAGTTGCTGGCGGGGACGGGGGTGCCGGTGCTGCCGTGGGAACAGGCTGTCGAGACGCCGGTCTCGTTGGCCATATCGGCGAGCTTCGGCGGTCAACTACCGGACATTATCGGACACTTGGCTGTATTGTCCCACGGAATCGGATACACTAAGAGGCTGACGACACCCAACACCCAACACCCAACGGCGGGCGGCGGGAGTTCGGAAGTCGGCGGGCCGGTTTTCGGGATGTCGCGCGAGTGGCTGCTCGACGAGCACGGCGTTCCCGTCGCGGACGCGCTCGTCCTTTCGCATCCGGAGCAGTACGAGCGACTGCGCGCCGCCTGCCCCGAGGCCGTGCCCACTGCAGTGCTCGCCGGGGACCCCTGCTGGGACCGCATCCTCGCGGCGCGCCCGTACCGCGCCCGCTTCCGCCGGGCTCTCGGTGTCAGGACGGGCCAACGACTGGTACTCCTCAACTCCACCTGGAACCCCGAGTCGCTGTTCGGCGACGGTGGCGGGGATGACGTCCTTCCGTCGCTCCTCCCCCGGCTGGCCTCGGAGTTCCCGGCCGACGAGTACCGCTTCGCGGCCGTGCTGCACCCCAACATCTGGCACGGCCACGGTCCCGGGCAGATCCGCGCCTGGCTCGACCGCGCACGGCGTGCCGGGCTCGCGCTGATCGACCCTCTGCACGGCTGGCGGCAGGCGCTGATCGCGGCCGACGCGGTGATCGGCGACCACGGCTCGGTCACGTACTACGCGGCGGCCCTGGGCACCCCCGTCCTGCTGGGCGCCGCTCCCCTCTCGGGCCTCGCGCCCGACGCCCCCGTCCACGACTTCGTGCGCGACGCCCCGCGTCTCGACCCTGCGCTCCCGTTGCGCATCCAGCTGGAGCGGGTGGTCCGCGATCACCGACCCCGCCCCGAACCCGCCGAGTTCATCAGCTCCGCACCCGGCGAGTCGGCCACCCGGCTGCGCCGCCTCTTCTACGACGCCCTCGGTATCCCCGAACCGGACGAACCCGCCCTGCTCGAACCACTCCCCCTGCCGCCGTACGAACCCCCTTCGCACACCGTGCCGTTGCTCGTACTCACCCGGCTGCTGGGCGCCGGCGAGATCGAGGTCACCCGGTACGCCGGACCGCACCCGCCCGCCGACAGCACCGGCGAGCTGCACACGGCCGCACACGAGGACACCCGCGAGACCCACCAACTCGCCCTGGCGGACGTGGTGTTCCGGTACGGCGAACCGGACGACCCGCGCTTCGGCTCACCGGAACAGTGGACGAAGGAGGCGTTGTCCCTGCACCCGCAGTGCGGGCTTGCCGCCTATGTCAGCGGCCCCGGCGACTGCACGGTCCGCACACGTGGGGGCGAACTCCTGGCCCTGCACGCCGAGTCGGCTTCGGACGCCGACCCGTCCGCATACGCCTCGGCCCTGTATGCGTGGCTGGCCGCAGGCAAGTCCCTGGACGAGCTGATCACCCAGGGCCTGACGGTACGGACGGGCGAGGTCACCCACCGAGCCACGGTCACGCGGCGCTGACGCGCGGCTGGCGCAAACTGTTCAAGTGGGCCAGGTGGTGGTTGGCAGTCTCCTGGCCGAGGGCCGCGATCGCCTCGTCGACGGCAGCACCCCCTTGAACTCCGCGCCGACCAGGCGGGTTTCGGCGAAGCCGATGCATCGCCGAATCGCAGTCACCCGCCGCTCACACACCGCTCCCGCAGCCTCCGCAGGTGGGTGAGGTGGTAACCGGCGTTCTCCTGGCCCAGAGACGTGATCGCCTCCTCGACCAGCGGCAGGGCGGCCGTGAACTCCGCGTCGTCGAGGTGGGTTTCGGCGAGGTCGGTGAGGGTGCGGGCCGTGTTGTATGCCTCACCGGTGGCCCGGAAGAAGCGCAGTGCCTGTTCCAGGCGTTGGCGGGCCTCCTCGCGGCGGCCGAGGCCCCGCAGCGCGCGGCCCCTGTGACGCTCCAACAGGGCGCGGGCGCGTGGGAGATCGGCGGCGCCCTCGTCGGTGGGGCCGATGCCGTCGAGGATGCGGTACGCCTCGTCGAAGCAGTCGTGTGCCTCGGTGAAGCGCCATTGGCGTAGGCGGAGCAGGCCCAGGAACTCGACGGCGGAGGCGTGGCCGCGTGTGTGGCCGGCGGCCCGCTCGGCACGGGCCGCCGCAACAGCCTCCGGTTCCGCCTCGTCCCAGCGGCGCAACTCCGTGTAGGTGTGGGCCAGTTGGGCGTGCAGCGAACCTGCCGTTCGGCTGCCCGGGAAGTGGGCGTCGGCGGTTCGTGCGCCTGCCTGGAGTGCGGGGAGCAGGATGTCGTGGTGGCCCGCCTTGAGTTGGAGCGGCCACAGTGCCTGACACAGGCGTACGACGGTGTCCCAGTCGCTGAACTCCTCCGCCGCGCGCACCGCTTGGACCAGGTTCTGCGCCTCGGCGGTGAGAGCGGCGACGGCTGCGCCCCGGTCTCCGTACGAGATCGGCGAGGTTCCGGCGGGGACGCGCCAGCTCTCCGGGAGCGCGGCCTGCGCGGCGCCCACCGCCAGGTGGAGATAGTGCTCGACGGTGCGGGTGACGGCCGCCGAGCACGCGGCGATGCCGTCGGTGGCGGCGGCGGTGCGCTCGGCGTGGGCGCGTACGGCGGGGCGGTAGCTGTAGCGATTGACGTCCGTGGGGTCGAGGAGTAGCGCGGCGGCCAGTTCCTCAAGGAGGCGGGCCGCGTCCGACTCGTCCAGGTCGGCGGCCCGTGCGGCTGCGGCGGCATCCAGGGCAGGCCAGGCGTACAGGCCTGCCAGGCGGTAGAGGCGGGCGGCGGCAGGGGGCAGCAGGCTGTAGGAGTCCTCGGCTGCCCTGCCCACCGCGTCCAGGGCCGGATCGACGGCGCGGCTCTCAGGGGCGGGGGCCTCTGCGGTCAGGCGGGGCGCCGCTGCCCGTAGGGCGTACGGGGAGCCGGCGCAGCGGTCCAGTACGCCGGGCAGGGTGGCGCGGGCCGCGCCGATCGCCGGTTTGCCGACCAGGTCAGTGAGCAACTGCTTGGCGTCCTTGCGGGCCAGGGGGCCGACCGGGACGCGCAGCGCGTCGAGACCGGCGAGCGGCTGCCGGGCGACGACGACGGTGACGACGCCCGGTGTCGAGGTGAGCAACGCCCTTACCTGGCCCACCGATTGGGCGTGGTCGAGGACCAGGAGGAGCCGTCGGTCACTGAGGCAGCTTCGGAAGAGGTCGGCTCGGTCGGCCGCGGCGGGCGGTATCTCCTCGTCGGGCAGGCCGAGTTGACGCAGGAGGGTACCGAGGGCGGCGTCGGGGCCGAGGGTGCGCAGGTCGGCGTAGAGCTGTCCGTCGGGGAAGCGGGTCTGTTGCCGCCAGCCCCAGTGGATGGCGAGGGTGCTGGTGCCGATTCCCTCGGGGCCGTGCAGCAGGGCCAGCCGGGGGCGGCCGTCGAAGGCGCGGGTGGCCTCCTTGTCCAGGGCCTTCAGGGCTTCCTGACGGTCCGTGAAGAAACGCGGGGAGGCCGGCAGTCCGGCCCGGCCCGCGAAGGTGCCGGACATGGCGCCCTGTGCGGGCACGCCCTGGGCGAACAGGGTCCAGGCGCGGGCGAGTTGGGGGTCGTTCCGCACTCGGTCGTGGACGAGGTGGGCGACCTCGGTCAGCTGTCCGGGGGTCGTGGGTGCGACGACCTCGCGCCCTGCGATACGGCGGACCACACCTCCGGCGGACTCCCACGCCCACCGTCCGGCCTCGTTGGCCATGCCCGATCCGACGGCTCCGAGTACCGCACCGATGGCGCCCATCGACATCGGATCCATGATCCCGCGCCCTCCCCGTCTCCCGTGCCCAGCACGGCCGTTGCGCCGCCTTGTGGATCAACCCTAGCGGCAGAACAGGCACCCTGACGGAGAGTCACCCACCCTCGCCCACTCAGCGACGCGCCACCCCGTACGCCCTCTCCACCCTGATCCGCAGCACCAACCGCCCGTCCCGGACCATCGCCGCGCGGTAGTCGTCCCAGTCGGGATGCTCGCCGCGCACGTCACGGTAGAGGCGGATCAGCTCCTCGACCGTCTCGTCGTGCGGGTCCCGCGCCACCGGCGTCAGGTCGGCCGCGCCCTCGACCACGGTGTACGCCCAGCGGTCGTCGCTGGTCACGTGGTAGGAGACGCGCGGGTCCCGGCGCATGTTGCGGGTCTTGGCGCGGGTGTCGGTGAGGGAGACGCGGACGGTGCGTTCGTCGGGGTCGTATGCGTGGTTGACGTTCGAGAGCTGGGGGCGGCCGTCCGCCTTGAGGGTCGTCAGCACTCCGCCGTCGTACTCGGAGAGCAGCTTGAGGAGCGCGTCCTGCGTGTCGTCCTGAGTCATGCCTACATCAACGATGCGCCGCCGATCCTTCATTCCGATCGGTCCGACGATGCGGAGTAGACACTGTCTACCGCGCACTGGTAGACAGTGTCTATGAGTGACTCCCTGCGTACCCGCCTGATCGATGTCGGCGTCGACCTGGTGACCACGGAAGGCATCCACGCGCTCACCCTCCGGGAGATCGCCCGCCGTGCCGGTGTCTCCCACGGCGCCCCTCGCCGCTACTTCCCGACCCATCTGGAGCTGCTGTCGGCCATCGCCCGCCGTGGCTTCACCGAGCTGGCGGCCAGGGGAGCGCAGGCGATCGAGGAGAGTGGGCCCGGCGGTACGGCGGGGCCCCGGGAGCAGATCGCCCTGCTCGGGCGTGTGTACCTCGACTTCGCGCTCGCCAACCGGGGCATGCACGAGCTGATGTTCCGTCACGATCTGTTGGAGAGCAACACGTTGGGGCTGCGCGAGGCCAGTCTGCCTGTCTTCGCCCTGCTGGTGGATCTCGTCGGGCAGGTCCGGCCGGATGCCGACGCCCGGCTCGTCTCGGGCGCGTTGCTCGCGAACCTCTACGGCATCGCCCAGCTGTGGGCCTGGGGCAGCCTCCAACTCACCACCGGGGCCGACGACTTCGCACCCCTGCTGCGTACCGCCCTCGACGCGCACCTCGGGTCGGAGGAGCAGTGAGCGCGCATCGGCGGGTCGCTCTCGCGAGCAGTGTGATCGGGGCGGTGGTCGTCGCTCTCGACGGCACCGTGCTGACCATCGCGCAGCCCACCCTGCAACAGGACCTGCACGCCTCCTTCGCCGAGGTCCAGTGGACGAGCACCGGGTATCTCATCGCGGTCGCGAGTCTGCTGGTGTTCGCCGGGCGGCTCGGGGACCGGTACGGGCATCAACGGCTGTTCGCCATCGGGGTGTTGGGCTTCGGGGCGGTGTCGGCGGGTATCGGGGTCGCGTCCGGAGTGGGCTGGGTGATCGGACTGCGGGTCGTCCAGGGCGTGTTCGGCGCGCTGCTGCAACCCGCCACGCTCGGGATGCTGCGCGCCGCGTTCCCGCCCGACCGGCTGGGGATGCCGATCGCGTGGCGGACCAGTGCGATCGGGGTGGCCGCGGCGGCCGGTCCGCTGGTGGGCGGGGTGCTGGTGACCCACCTGGGCTGGCGGTCGGTGTTCTTCCTCAATGTCGTACCGGCGCTGGTGCTGGGTGTCCTGGCGTTGGTCGTACGCGCTCCGGACCGGCACCGGGCTCCCGAGGCCGGACCTGCGCGGCTCGACCTCCCCGGGGCGGCCCTGCTCGCGCTGGCCCTCGCCTGCCTCGTGTACACGCTCGTCGGTGTGCCGGAGCTCGGCTGGAGTGCGTCGGCCGTCCTCGGGCTGCTCACGGCGGCCTGCGCGGGCTTTCTCCTCGTACGCCATGAGCGGCGTACCGCCGACCCGCTGTTGCCGCCGGACGTGCTCGGGTCGGCGGTCGTGCGGGCCGCGCTGGGCATTCTCGTGGCCGCGTCGGCTGCGATGTTCGGCACACTCTTCGTGGCCAGTTATGTGCTCCAGGACGAGCTGGGCATGGACCCGTTGCGGACGAGTCTGGCCGCGCTGCCGGGTGGCGCAGCGATGGTGCTGGGGGCGCCGGTGGCCGCCGTGCTGCTGCGTCGGTACGGGGCCCGGCGTACGACCGTGGCCGCGCTGGCGCTGCTCGTGCTCGGGGTGCTCGTGCTGTTCCGGGCGTCCGGGGCGGGGGCGGTCGGCGGTGGATTCCTGCTGCTCGGAGCGGGTTTCGGCACCGTGATGGTGACCGCGACGGCCGTCGTCGTACGGCATGCGGCGGCCGAGTCGGCGGGGGTGGCGGGCGGGTTGCAGCAGACCGCGATGAACGTCGGACCGGTCCTCGGGGTGGCCACGGCGGCCACGCTCGCCGCCGTCACCGACGGGCTGCGGACGGCGTTGCCCGTGCTCGCGGGTATAGCGGTGGTAGGGCTTCTGGGCGCCCTGAAACTGCCGAATCTTGGTGATCGTAGGGCGACGGCCGCCCGCTCTCTGCGTCACCATGGGGGTTCTGAGGCCTGAGGTGGTCCTGTCGGGGTATGACAGGACGGCACTTCAAGCGACCGGAGGGGAACGATGGCACAGCTGCGACAAGAGGTCGATCCGAGCGAGGTCGGACTGGATGTGAAGGCGCTCGACCGCCTCGACCAGCACTTCGCCCACTATGTCGACGAAGGGCGGCTGCCCGGCTTCCTCGTGTCCGTGGCCCGCGCCGGTCGCGTCGCGCACCTCACCACGCACGGCCGGCGCGACATCGCGGCCGACCTGCCGGTCGAGGCGGACACGATGTGGCGGATCTACTCCATGAGCAAGCCGGTCACCTCGGTGGCCGCGCTGATCCTGGTGGAGGAGGGCCGGCTCGGGCTCACGGACCCCGTGTCCCGCTTCCTGCCGGAGTTCGCCGACCCGCAGGTGTACGCGGGCGGCTCCGGGGGCGACCTCACGACCCGGCCCGCCCAACCCCTCCTGATCCGCCATCTGTTGACCCACACGGCGGGCCTGACCTTCGCGTTCTACCACTCGCACCCCGTCGACGCCCTCTACCGCGAGGCCAACCTGGAGTCATCGGTGGTGCCGGGCTCGACCCTGGCCGAGACCTGTTCGGTGTACGCGGGTCTGCCGCTGCAGTTCGAGCCGGGCACCCAGTGGAACTACTCGGTCGCCACGAACGTCCTCGGCCGGGTCATCGAGGTGGCGTCCGGGCAGCCGCTCGACGAGTTCGTCGCGAACCGGGTCTTCCGCCCGCTCGGTATGACGGACGCCGGTTTCTGTGTGACGGGCGAACAGACGGACCGGCTGGCCGAGTTGTACGGGGAGACCGAGGACGGCGGAATCGAGCCGACCCTCGGTCTGCCGCTGAAGAGCCGGCCCCGGTTCCTGTCCGGCAGCGGCGGCATGGTCGTCACCGCCCACGACTACCACCGGTTCATGGAGATGCTCCGCCGGGGCGGCGAACTCGACGGCGTCCGCCTCCTGTTGCCCGAGACGGTGGCCCTGATGACCTCCAACCACCTTCCGGGCGGCGCCGATCTACGTACCTTCGGCGCCCGTCCGCACGACGAACCCGGCAACGCGGGCGTCGGTTTCGGCCTCGGGGTCTCGGTGGTGATCGACCCGGACCGCACCCTGGCCCCGAGCGGCCTCGGCACGTACGGCTGGAGCGGGGTGGCGACGACGACGTTCTGGGTCGACCCGAGCCGTGATCTGACCGTGCAGTTCATGACCCAGGTACGACACAGGACGAGCCAGTCGTACTGGCAGGATCTCCGACGGCTGGTGCACGAGGCCGTCGTCGCCGAGTAGGTGCCCCAGGGAGCAGACAACAGGCGGGGAGCGCGCCGCCGTCAGCCGACGGTGAGCCTGAACTCCATTCCCTCCCCGCCGAGTTCGCTCAGCCATTCCTCCGAACGCCGTGCCGTCTCGGCGGCGCGGCTCAGGCCCGGCGGCAGCGAACCGTCGAGGATGTGCCGGACGCCCAGGGCCAGCGTGCGCGAGACACAACGGGCCATCGCACTCTCGGCCGCGTCACCCTCCAGGTCGAGGAGATAACGGCCGGACCAGGCCCGCCGCCCCGAGCCGGTGTCACCGTCCGCGTCCACCTCAAGGGACACCGCGAGCACCACCCGGTCACGGTCGGCGTCGGTCGTCGGATAGCGGGCCGCCAACTCCCTTGCCAGCGCGCCGATCCGCTCGTCGTCGCCGCCCTTCAGCTCCTCGAAGACGGAGTCCCAGGCACTCAGCCAGCCGTCCAGACGCAGGGTGCCCCGCACGAAGGTCTCCGCCTTCCACGCCGTCGGCAGTTCGTACTGGCCGACGAAGGGCAGGCTGTCCCGGTTCGGGTACACCTCGAAGGTCTCCCCGTCGATCACATGCGGGCGCGTGACCTCCCAGGGCCGGTCGGCGACCGTCTCGGCGCCGTCCTCGATGTAACGGGCGGGCGAGCGAAGGGCGTTCAGGACTCCGGCGGGCGCCCAGCTGAACCGGTACCTGAAGTCGTTGGGCACCGCGGGGATGCCTCCGCAGTAGGACGTGAGGCGGTACGAGGCTGCCGTGCCGGCGCCGATCGCGTGCTCGGCGCGGGTGACCAGGCTGTGCGCGAAGAGGTGGTCGATGCCCGGGTCGAGTCCGCACTCGGTGAGCACGACCAGACCGGCCGCCTCGGCTGCCGGTACTTGCTCAAGTACCGCCTCCGACACATAGCTCGAGCACGCGAAGTGCGCCCCACCCTGGACGCAGGCCACCAACAGCGGGGCGTGTTCGGGCGCCGGGAGCATGGAGACGACCACGTCTCCGGGGGCGAGTTCGGCGGTGAGCGCGGGGAGGGTGTAGGCGCGGGGTTCGGCGCGGCCGGTGAGGCCCAGGTGGGCGAGGGCGTCGGCCGCGCGGTCCTCCGTACGGTGCCACAGCCGTACGTCTCGTACGGCGTCGCTGTCGCACAGCGCGGCCAGGCCGCCGCCCGTGGACAGGCCCGCGCCGATCCAGTGGACGGTGCCGCTCGCGGGAACCAGCTCACTCATGGCCCAACTCCTCCTTGACGATGCCGAGTTCACGGCACACCTGATGGAACCGGTCGAGGCAGCGCCCCCACGCCCCGCCCACCTCGAAGTCGAGCAGCTGGGGCAGCAGCGCTGCCGAGAAGTCCGTGCTCGCCTCGCGGGGCAGCAGGGACGGCAGGTTGTCGATGGCGATCAGGTCGAGCGGGGGCTCGTCCCGGAGGAGGCGCACCGGGTCGTCCCAGGTGGTTGCCGTGTCGTAGACCGGGAGGAGGTTCATCGGCGAGCCGACGTCGACGGTGACGTCCGAGAGGGTGCGGAGACGGCGGCCGGGGGTGTCCAGGTCCTCGTCCGTGAGGAAGGGCGGGACCGGGCGGGTGGTGAGGACGGTGTTGACCATCAACTCGTGGGCCAGCAGGGCCGGTCGGTCCAGATCGCGGGTCTCGGCCAGGTCCCAGCAGGTGGGGTCGACGCCGGCCTCGTCGAGCGCGACCCGCGCACCCCGGCCGCTGCGGCCCAGGGCGCCGATCACCAACGCGCTCATCCGGGTTCCGGGCGACCGGAGTTCGGCCTCCAGGGCCTCCTTGGTGGTGGGCAGCAAGGGAGTCGTCAGCTTCCCCCGGTGCTGGAGCACGGCGAGAGCGGCGCCGAGATATCCGGCCCAGTAGCCGAAGGCGGCCAGCCGCCTCCCCTGGTCGTCCGCCAGGTACTCCAGGTCCAGCAGGGCCCCGCCCCCGGCGACAAAGCGCTTCAGCAGCTCGGCCGCGCCCGGCTGACCCTTGTAGGCGTGCCCGAAGAAGATGTGCCGGTGACGCAACGCTCCCGGCTCGTCGGGGAGTTCCTTGAGGCCGACGATCACCGCGTCCGAGGGGGCGGAGACCCAGGACCCGGCCTGGGCGACCTCGCAGCCGACCGCCTCGTACTCCTCGATCGGAAAGATCCGCTGCGGGGACTCCTCCACGGTCAGGCGCACGCCCTCCTCGACGAGCCGCCGGGCGTCGGACGGGACGACAGCGGTACGGCGTTCGGTCGTGCGGGTCTCGTGGCGCAGCCACAAGTGGAGCTGGGTCATACGGGGTTGACCTCCGGGCGCAGGGCATCGACCGCGAGACGGCCGGCGTTCAAGGGGCTGATGTCGACGAAGGGTACGCGGCTGAGGTGGAGGTCCGGGATCACCTCGCCGACCGTCGGTCCCCGGAGGAAGCCGTACCCGGAGAAGCCGGTCGCGTAGAGCAAACGGGAGACCGAACCGGCCTCGCCGATCAGGACGTTGTGGTCCGGGGTGATCTCGCATCGGCCCGCCCGGCCGCCGGTGCGGCGCAGGTCGAGCAGGGCGGGCGCCCGGTGTTCCGTCGCCTAGCGCAGGCGGGGGATCCAGCGGGCCGGCCGGCAGGCGATGCCCGCCCCCATCGCCCCACCGCCGATCACGACGACGCCCGCCCGCCGCGGGGCGCTCATCGGCCCGCTCCCCGCGCCGCTCGCACGACAGCCCAGGCCGCCGCCGCGTCCTGCACACCGAGCCCGACGCTGTTGTAGAAGACGATGTCGTCGGGGCCTGTACGGCCGGTCCGGGCGCCGGTGAGGACGTCTCCGAGGCCGATCAGGTGCTCGCGGGTCAGCAGGCGGTCCCGTAGGGCGTCGATCACCGGGCCGGCGTGCTCCGTCGCGGTCTCCGGGTCGTCGACGACCACGGCCGCTGCCCGCCGTAGGACGTCGGCGTCGATCTCGCTGCGGGTCGGTTCGAAGGAGCCCACGCTGACCACCGTGCAGCCGGGTGCGAGCCAGGCGCCGTGCACGACGGGGGTGGTGCTGAGCGTGCAGGTCGCGACCATGGAGGCCCCGGACACCGCCTTCTCCGGGGTGTCGGTCGCCTCGGCGGCGATGCCGAGTTCGGCCGCGAGGTGTTCCGCCGCTCGCGCTCGGCGCTCCGGGGTCGGGCTCCACACCCGTACGGACTTCAGGTTCCGTACGCGGGCGACGGCCCGGGCGTGGGCGAGGGCCTGGGTGCCCGAGCCGATGAGGGCCAGTTCGGCGCTGTCGGCGGTGGACAGCACGTCGAAGGCCACCGCGCTGGCGGCCGCCGTACGCAGGGTCGTGACCGCCGTGCCGTCCATGACGGCGGCGAGTCGGCCCGTCACCGGGTCGAGGGCGGTGATGACGGCGTGAATGGTCGGCAGGCCGGCCGCCGCGTTGCCGGGGTTGACGCTGCCGAACTTCGCCACCGCGCCGGTGTCCTTGGACAGCCGGGAGACGTACGCGAAGACCACACTGTCGTCGAAGCGGCTGGGGTGCATGATCTTCCCGGGCAGATCAGGCCTGCCGGCACCGCCCGCGCCCAGCGCGCCGAATGCCGCGCGCTGCGAGGCGATCGCCGTGTCGGGGTCGAGGAGGGCTGTCACCTGGTCCCGGGAGAGGAAGAGGACATCGTCGGTCATTCCCTCTTCCTTTCCGGAATCGGGGCTTCTGTCACTCCCCGCGCACGGCGAAGCGACGAGTGCCCCCTGATCGGGACTCCCGGCCGGGTCTCCCGGTCAGGTCAGGACCAGTGTGCCACCGCGTCCAGGTGCGGGAGGACGTGGTCGAGGCGCTCGCGCTTGGTCCGCAGGTAGGTGATGTTGTTCTCGCACGGCGGGATCAGCAGCGGCACGTCCTCGGCGATCTTGATGCCGTGGCGGAGCAGCGCCTCGCGCTTGCGCGGGTTGTTGGACATCAGCCGGACCGAGCGGACGCCGAGGTCGTGGAGGATCTCCGCGGCGACGCCGTAGTCGCGGGAGTCGACCGGCAGGCCCTGCGCGAGGTTCGCCTCGACGGTGTCCAGGCCCTCCGACTGGAGCTGCATCGCGCGGAGCTTGGCGAGCAGGCCGATGCCCCGGCCCTCATGCCCTCTGAGATAGACGAGAATGCCGCGTCCCTCGGCGACTATCGCGCGCAGTGCGGAGTCGAGCTGGTCGCCGCATTCGCAGTGCTGGGAGCCGAACGCGTCGCCGGTCAGGCACTCGGAATGCAGCCGGGTGAGTACGTCGTCCTCGGTGATCTCGCCGTAGACCAGCGCCACTTGCTCGTCACCGCGATCGTGGTCCATGTAACCGACCGCCTGGAAATCGCCGTACACGGTGGGCAACGGCGCATTAACGACGCGTTCGACTCCCGACGGCTGGGAGGCTTTGCCGAGTACGCCAATTTTTTCTGTCATGATCTGGTTCCTAAGCAGAGACGAAAGGCCGTGAGAACATGGATGATTCGGGAATACGGTTGCCGGTGGACACTACGGAAGACGTACGGACGCGAGCCGCCGGCGTCTCAACACAGGTCGCCGTTCTTCCGGTCGGGAGCTTCGAACAGCACGGTCCCTTCCTTCCGTTGACGACGGACACCCTGGTCGCGTGTGCCATAGCCCGGGAGATCGCAGCCGCATACCCGGTGCACCTCCTTCCGCCGGTGACGATCGCCTGCTCGCACGAGCACGCTGCCTGGCCGGGAACCGTCAGCATCTCCTCCGTGACCCTTCACGCGGTAGTACGGGACATCGCCGATTCGCTGCGCCGCTCGGGCGTGGACGCCCTGGTGGTCGTCAACGGACACGGCGGAAACTACGTACTGGGCAACGTCGTTCAGGAATCCTCCGCGCGCGGTGAGCGGATGGCGCTGTTCCCGGCCGCGGAGGACTGGGAGACGGCGCGCGAGCGGGCCGGAGTGGTGACCTCGCTGCTCACCGACATGCACGCGGGGGAAATCGAGACCTCCATCCTTCTGCACGCTCATCCCGAATTGCTCCGTCCCGGTTATGAGACCTCTGATTTCGTCGCCGACGACCGCCGGCATCTCCTGACCCTGGGCATGGCCGGTTACACCGATTCCGGTGTCATCGGCCGTCCTTCACTCGGTTCCGCCGAAAAGGGGAAGGCGTTGCTGGCGAGCTTCGCCGACTCCTTCGGGGCGTATTTCTCGATGCTCACCGAGTCCGGGGACGACGATTCGGTGAGCACCGAGGGCTCCGTGGGCGACCAGAAGTAGCGGACGACCAGGACGACCGCGCCGGGCAGGGCGGCCACGAAGCTCAGCACTCCGTACACGACGGCGACGCTCAGCCCCATGCTCGCGCCCAGCCCCGCCGCACCGAACGCCCAGGCGGTGACGCCCTCGCGGGGGCCCCAGCCGCCGACGTTCAGCGGCAGGCCCATCGCCAGGAGCGCCAGTACGGCCAGCGGCAGCAACTCGGCGACGGACGCCGAGGATCCGGCGACCCGGGCGGCGACCACGAACATGCCGAGGTGGCCCGAGAGCACGATCACGGAGGAGAGGGCCACGCCCGGCGCGTTCTCGCGGGAGAGCAGGGCGCCACGGGCCTCGGCTAGCACGGCGTGCACGGCCCGGGCCTTGCGGGCCGCGACGCTCGGGGCCCGGTTCATCCGGACCGCGGCGACGACCGCGAGGGCGCCCACGGCGGCGAAGGCGGCCATCAGGGCGACCCGGCGGGCCTCGGCCATCACCGGCGACGGCTGGGTCAGCAGCACGCCCGCGCCGACGGCGAGCAGCGCGATCTGTCCGGCGGCCCGTTCGAGAACGACCGCGCGGACTCCGCGTCCGACGTCACCGGCGCTCTGGCCGTGCCGTACCGCGCGGTGCACGTCGCCGAGGACGCCGCCGGGGAGGGCCGCGTTCAGGAACAGCGAGCGGTAGTAGTCGGCGATCGCGGGGACGAGGGGGAGCCTGATCCGCAGGCTGCGGGCGACCAGGGCCCAGCGCCAGGCGCTGAACACGGTGGTGAGCAGGCCGATGCCGAGGGCGATGAACAGGGTCGGTACGTCGATGCGGCGCAGGCCGTCGAGGAAGACGCCGGTGCCGAGGCGCCAGAGGAGTACGCCGAGGATCGTTACTCCGGCGAGGGTTCCCAGGTGGGGCCTCAGGGCTCGGGCGGCTCGGCGGAGTCGGCTCGGGCGGGGTGTCTGGGGGGCGACCCTGTCTCCGACGAAACCGATGACTCCTGCGCGGCCGGCCGAGGCGTGCGCCGCGAGATGTGTGGTTCGTCGGCTGCGGGCCGGTGGGGGCTGGGCGCGCCCCGCGGCGGAGCCGCTGATTGATACAGCCCCGCGCCCCTGGCGGGGCGCTGGCGCGCGCCCGCCCATGACAACCTCGGGCGCGTCCACCGTCTGGATGCTCATGACGTCGTCCCGCCCGTCGGCCTCGCCAGTGCCAAGAGGTCGCTGTGGTGGACCTCGACCCGCAACTCGCCCGCCGCGCACGCCTCCAGGCGGGCGGCGAGGTACTTGTCGGCCTTCGCCTTCAGGGACGGGCGTTCCTCCACCGCTGCCGCTACCCAGCCGCGCAGCCACTCCGCGGTGAGCGGGGCCTCGACGGGGCCGAGGCGCCAGGCGCTCGGGTGGACGTGAACGGTGGCGCCTCGCTGGTCGAAGGCCTCGCAGGCCGCCGTGACCGCGTCGGGGCCGAGCAGTCCCGCCCGTCGCTGGTGGGCGTTGAACGCGTCGGCGATGTCCCCGTCCAGCGGGTCGGGGGCGGCGAAGTCGACGCGGCCGGCCACGGACAGGGTCAGCAGGGCCGGGCAGCCGACGCCCGCACAGGCTGTGGCGAGGGCGTCGACCTCCTCGCGGGTGAGGACGTCAAGGAGGGCGGACGCGGTGACCAGCGAGGCGCCGACCAAGGCGTCGGAGGTCAGCCGGGCGACATCGCCGCGCCGGGTCTCGACCGTCACGCGGCTGCCGTCGGCGGCGGCGCGCGGCGAGGCCACGGCGGCGAAGTGCAGGAGGTAGGGGTCGCGGTCGTGCAGGACCCAGTGCTGGGCGCCGTCGAGCCGGGGCGCGAGCCAGCGGCCCATGGAGCCGGTGCCGCAGCCCAGGTCGTGGACGACGAGGCCGCCCGCCTTGCCTGGCAGGTTGGCCAGCCGGATGCGGAGCGGGTCGAGGAGTTCGACGGCGCGTGCGGCGGCGTCGGCGCCCTCGCGCAGCTCCAGCCAGTCGGGGGCGTACCGGGGCGGGTCGTCGGGCCCGGCCTCGCGCAGCCGGATCGTGCCCCGCTCCGCCGGGCCCACCGGCCCGGCGCCCGCCTTGACGTCCCGGTGCGTGGGCTGGGCCGGAATCCCGGCGGCGGGCTTGGAGTTCGTGTCCACCGGAGTCACCGGTCCCCGTCGCTGGATCTCGGACGCCGCCGAAGTCGTGATCGTCGTCGCCTTCTTCATGCCGCGCTCCTTGCTTCTGGGGGAGTCCGTTCCGGCGTCCTCATGAGACTCCGCAACGCGGCCACCCGGCGTCCCCGAGCGGCGACCAGCTCCACGTCGGCGTCCACGGGCGTCGTAGAACCCCGCCGCCCCGCCTCCGACCCGGCCGAAACCGCCACCGTCATCGCCTTCCTCATGCCGCGCTCCCCACTCGCCCGGGAGCCCGCTCCGACGTCCCGACCAGACTCCGCAACGCGGCGACCCGGCGTCCCCGAGCAGCGGACAGCTCGGTGTCGGCGTCCACGGAGGCCACCGAACCCGGCGAGGTTCCCGAGGGAATCCGCCCCAGCACCCTGACGGCGCTGCGCAGGGCAGCGACCCGGCGTGCACGGGTGGCGACCGACTCGATGTCGTCGTCCCTGAGCGCCTTCGAGCCGGTCGAGGGCGTCGTCGTCGCGTTACTCACGTCGGCCTCCTCAACTCCCGGGAGAAGCGCCCGTCGTAGCAGTGACACTTCCCGGCGTCCCTGTACGGCCGCCGCTTCGGCGTCGGTGGCCACGAGCACCACCAGCCCCGGCCGTCCGGCCGCCGACATGGTCATCGCCCTCTTCATGCCGCCCTCCGAGGTTCCCAGGGGATCCGGCCCAGTACTCCGGCCAGGCTTCGTGCCGTTGCCGCCCAGCCGTCGAGGGCTGCCCGGCGGCCTCGCGCCGCTGCCTTCAGGCGGCGGCGGACGTCCGCCTCGCCGAACCAGCCGCGCAGTTCCGCCGCGAGGGCCGCCGGGTTCTCCGGGGGTACGAGGATGCCGGGGACGCCTCCGTCGGGGGCGCGGCCGACCGCCTCGGGGAGGCCGCCGACGTCCGTGGCGAGGACCGGGATGCCACGGGCCAGGGCCTCCGTGACTGCCATGCCGTAGGTCTCCGCGTACGAGGTGAGGACCATGAGGTCGGCTGCGGCGTAGCTGGCGTCGAGTTGGGCGCCCGCCTGGGGGCCGGCCAGGTGCAGGCGGTCCTCCAGGCCGTGCTTGGCGATCAGGGCGCGCAGGTCGGAGACGTACTCCGGGTCCTGTTCGAGGCCGCCTACGCAGACGCAGCTCCACGGCAGGTCGGTCACCGCGGCCAGGGCCTCCACCAGGCGGTGCTGGCCCTTGCGCGGGGTCACGGCGGCCACGCACAGGAGGCGGGAGACGCCGTCCGTGCCGGAGGCGAGGGGGGCGATGTCCGCGCCGGGGGCCGCCATGTGGACGCGGTCCGGGGCGAGTCCGTGGTGGGAGACGAGGCGTCGGACCGCCCAGTCGCTGGTCGCGATCACCGAGGGCACCGCCCGCAGGACGGTCCGCTCCAGGGCGTCCAGCTCGGCCGCGACCGCCGGGTCGAGGCCCGTCTCGTCGCCCAGCGGAAGGTGTACCAGCACGGCGAGGCGCAGGCGTTCGGCCTCCGGGACGATGATCTCGGGGACCCCGCAGGCCACCAGGCCGTCGAGCAGGACGACCGTGCCGTCCGGCAGCTCGCGCAGCGTCCGCGCCAGTTCCGCGCGGGCGTCGGCGCCGGGCCGGGGCCAGTCACCGGCGACGGCGTGCTTGTGCACCTGCCAGCCGAAGCCGGGCAGGTCGAGGCTGATCCGCCGGTCGTAGGCGTTGCCGCCGCTCGGCGTGGCCGGGTCGTCGACGCCGCCCGGCATCACGAAGTGCACGGAGCGCAGGGACATGGGGATGATCGCCGCGTTCTTGAGGGCCGCGTTCTGCACCGGCACGTAGTTGAGCGTCTTCTGCACGTGAGCCTGTACCTGTACCTGAGCCGGGGCGACCGAGGAGGCCGCCGGGGAAAGGGGAACCGCGCGGTCGAGGGTCGTGTCGGTCACAGGGCACGCTCGTAGCTCGCCCAGGCGACGTGGGATTCGTGCAGCGTGACGGTCAGGCCTGCCAGGCCCCGCGCGCCCTCGCCCAGCGCACCCTTCTCGATGCGGGCGGCGAGCCGGTCGGCGATGACCTTGGCCAGGAACTCCGTGGAGGTGTTGACGCCCGCGAAGTCGGGCTCGTTGTCGAGGTTGCGGTAGTTCAACTCGCTCACCACGGCACCGAGCTCCTGGGTGGCCAGGCCGATGTCGACGACGATGTTGTCGTCGTCCAGCTGCTCGCGGCGGAACGTGGCGTCGACGAGGAACGTCGCCCCGTGCAGGCGCTGCGCGGGCCCGAAGACCTCTCCGCTGAAGCTGTGGGCGATCATGATGTGATCGCGGACGGTGATGCTGAACAACGGACGACCCTCCAGGTGCGGCGCGTCTTGCCCCGTGCTGATCGCTGCCGGGGCATGCCGAGTAGTACGGCTGCTCAGGGCAGCTTGTTCAACGGCTTGTTCAAATGGAATAGCGGACGCGGTGACAGAGGGCCGGGATCTCCCCGGAGGCCAGCTTCGGCAGCACGTCCGGGAGTTCCTCGAAGTCGCTCTCCCCGGTGATGAGGGCGTCGAGCGCCGGGTCCGCCAGCAGGTCGAGCGCGAGGGCGAGTCGGTCGGCGTACGTACGGCCGGGGCGCGCGGACGGGGACACCGTCCCCACCTGGCTGCTGCGGACGGTGAGCCGCCGGGAGTGGAACGCCTCGCCCAGCGGCAGGCTGACGCGCCGGTCGCCGTACCAGCTCAGCTCGACCACCGTGCCCTCGGCGCCGAGGAGTTCGAGCGAGCGCGCGAGCCCCGCCTCCGTGGCGCTCGCATGGACGACCAGGTCGCACTCCCCCAACGCGTCCTGCGGCAGCGCGAAGTCGACGCCGAGCGCCTCGGCGGTCTTCGCCCGCCCGGGATCGGCGTCCACCAACTGCACGCGCACACCCGGGAAGCGGGCGATCAGGGCAGCCACGGAGCAGCCGATCATCCCGCCGCCGACCACGGCGATCCGGTCACCGGCGAGCGGCGCCGCGTCCCAGAGGGCGTTCACGGCGGTCTCGACGGTCCCGGCGAGCACCGCCCGTTCGGCGGGCACCGAGTCCGGCACCACTGTCACCGCGCCCACAGGGACGACGTACCGCGTCTGATGCGGATAGAGACAGAAGACCGTACGGCCGACGAGCGCGTCCGGACCCTCCTCCACGACACCGACGTTGAGGTAGCCGTATTTCACCGGCCCGGGGAAGTCGCCCTCCTGGAACGGCGCCCGCATGGCCGCGTACTGGCTGACCGGGACCCCGCCCCGGAAGACGAGCGTCTCCGTGCCGCGGCTCACGCCCGACCACAGACTGCGGACGAGCACCTCGCCCTCGCCGGGCGCCGGCAGCTCGACGTCACGGATCTCTCCGTGGTCCGGCGAACCGATCCAGAACGCACGTGCGGCGCGCTTCATCGGAGTCCTCCTGAACGCTTGGGAAGTTGTTCACGTACCGAGATGTGCACAGTCCGCGCACAGTACGCGGCATGATCCACTCTGTACATACGGCGGAGGACGAGCGGTGGCCCTGAACTACACGTACGACGTAAGGCCGGCACAGCAGGAGACCGCTCTGGGAGCGGGCATTCAGATCCTGTTGCTGGCCCTGCTGGGCTCCGCGATCGGTCTGGGCCCGGCGGGCTGGCTGACCGGGCTGACGTTCGCGTTCGCCACCTGGGCCGTTCTGTCCCGTGCGCTCCACCGGTCCGGGTCGAAGTCCTTCGGCCCGGCCAACCGTGTGACCCTCGGCCGGGCGACCCTGGTCGGCGGGGTGACGGCCCTGGTCGCGGACTCCTTCGAGAGCTCGCCGCCGGTCACGCTGTTCGTCGGTCTGACGGCCGTGGCCCTGATCCTCGACGGCGTGGACGGCAAGGTCGCCCGCCGCACCGGGACCTGCTCGACGCTGGGCGCACGCTTCGACATGGAGGTCGACGCGTTCCTGATCCTCGTCCTCAGCGTGTACGTGTCCATGTCGCTGGGCCCGTGGGTCCTCCTGATCGGCGGCATGCGCTACGCCTTCGTGGCAGCGGCCCGCGTCCTGCCCTGGCTGAACGCCCCGCTCCCCCCGAGCACCGCCCGCAAAACGGTGGCCGCCCTCCAGGGCATCCTGCTCCTGGTCGGCGCCTCCGGCTACCTGCCCCACACGGCCACGGAGGCCGTCGTAGCACTGGCCCTGGGCACCCTGGTCTGGTCGTTCGGCCGCGACATCCTGTGGCTGTACCGGACGTCCCGTCCGCGTACGACGCCGGTCGCGTCGTACGCGGACGTGGAGCAGCAGCTGCGCGCACTGGTACCGGCCGAGTCCGTGTCCCGGTGAATGAGGGTGCGCGCAGCGCCCCGAAAGGGGCGCGGGGAACTGCGCGACCAGCCCCCACCGGCCCGCGGCCGAAGAACCACCTAACCCTTAACTCGACGAACGTGAACCTCGGCTCCTGACCAGCACGAACACCGCCGCACCCAGCCCCAACACCCCCACAACCAACCCGGCGATCCCCAACCCACGAGCCGTCGAGTCACTGGCCGAGGCCAATACAGCCTGACCGGCGCCACTCTTCGCCGAAGCCGGCGCCGACGCCGCCACAAGCTTCAGCACAGGCGCCGGATTCTCCGGCTCCTCCTGCCCCGCCTCGGGCATCTCGATCCACCGGACGACCTTGCCGTCGGAGTACGTCTGGAGAGTCTTGAAGGCCAGCTGGTCGGCGTCATCGGGGAGTTGACCGAACGCGACGTCGAAGTCCTCGTACTCCCCCTTCCCGATCTTCCCGCCGGACCAGGTGATCTCGGAGACGGCGTCGGTGATCGTCCCGTCGTCCGTCTTGATCGGCGTCTTGAGCTTGGTGGTCGTGACCTTCGCGGTCCAGCCCTCCTCCGGGGTGACCAGCACGCCGAGGACGGGATGGTCGGTGGGCAGGAAGACCTGGACCTTCGTAGTGCTCGCGGTGTCCTCCTCGTTGGGGACCCGGAAGGTCAGGACGCCGTCCGTGGCGCCCTTGGTGTAGCTCTCGGGGTTCACGGTGACGTGCGCGAAGGCGGAACCGGCCGCCGCGAGGACACCGGCGGCGGTGAGCCCGGTGACGACGCCGGCGCGGCGCAGGGTGATGCGTGTGGGGAACATGGGCGGAACTCCGTATTTCCGTACTGGTGACTGCTGTCGAGGACTTTCAGGGCGTGTACGGAATCCCTGTCGGCGGTCCTCGACCGCTCACCGCGTATCGGAGGAGCAGTCGGCGCGGCCGGACGACCGACGACGACAGACGAGGCCTTCGACCTCAAGGCCGTCGACTACGTCCTCAAGCCCGTACGCAAGGAACGCCTCGCCGAGGCGATCCGCCGCGCCGCCGAACTCCGCGAC
>NZ_JBSFDA010000090.1:0-42644 GCF_053593675.1 Streptomyces sp. NPDC002156
CCGCGACGAGCGACGCGGTGCCGCCGGGGGCTGCGCACGGGGTCGCCGGGGCGGGCGTGCGGGCAGAGGATGGAAGGCAGGCGGTACCCCGTCCGCAAGAAGCTCGCAGATCGGATCAGATCTGATCAGATCAGGGATAGGAGGTGCGACGCCATGCCCCGGTTCATGGACGTCCACCACGACATGAAGGGCATCACGGCCGACCAGCTGCGTGAGGCCCACAACGCCGACCTCGCCATAGAGAAGGACGAGGCGGTCCACTTCGAGAAGGCCTGGGCGGACCCCGCCTCCGGCACGGTCTACTGCCTCTCGGAGGCCCCCTCCGCGGAAGCGGTCCAGCGCATCCACGAGCGCGCCGGTCACCTCGCCGACGAGATCCATCCGGTGCCGCTGACGGTGTGAACGTGTCCGTCGCCCCGCCGACGCACCGCCGGGTGCCCGTGTGCCCGTACAGGCGCACCATGGAAGGAGGGGGACGGAGATGAAGGAGGTGCGAGCCCATGACCCAGTTCATGGACGTCCACCACGGGGCGAAGGGCATCACGGCCGAACAGCTGCAGCAGGGCCACGACGCCGCCGTCGCCATCCAGAAGGAAGAGGGCGTGCGCTTCGAGCGGGCCTGGGCGGACCCGGAGGCGGGAGTCGTCTACTGCCTCACCGAGGCCTCCTCGGCCGACGCGGTCCAACGTGCCCACATCCACGCGGGCAGTGACGCGCCCGATGAGATCCACGCGGTCCCGCTGAGCGTCTGAACCCCTTGCCCACGACGGCCCCCTGCCCGGCGGTGTCGCGGGGCAGGGGGCCGTCGTCTCAGCGGTCCGGGCCTACTTCACATCGACGTAGTCGGTCCAGCCGGCCGCGGGCAGGGTGAGGCTCGTGCCCGCGAAGGTGTAGCGGTACGCGCCGTCCGCCGTCGCCTTCACGGTGGCCTTGGCCCAGCCGTTCCGGTCGGTCTTGATCTTCTTCAGCGTGACGAAGGCGCCGCTCGTGCCCTTGCGGTACTGGAGCAGTACCTGGTGCCCGATGAGGGGCACGTTCTTGTTCGTCTCCCAGCTGGCGACGGTCATCTGGGCCTTGACCGTGAGGTTCTTGCCCTTCGTCACCGGCTCGGGGGTGGCGTCGGTCTGGGTCATGTAGGTCGTGCGCTTGATGCGGGCGAAGGAGGTGAGGTCGTAGAGGCCGTCCCCGCGGGTGACGTTTCCGTCACCGTCCACAGCCGTGAAGCTCAAGTACCAGAGACCGGCGAGGGCGTTGCTGCGGAGGTTGACCTTCGGGTCGGCGGTCAGGAGGGCCTCGCACCAGGAAGTGATCTCGTTGATCTCGTGGCAGGTGGCGGACGCGGTGATGACCGCATCGGGCTTCTCCGGGTCGTCTCCGCGCCGCAGCTCGACCGACACGCTCTTGATGCCGGACGGGTCGGTGACCGTCGCGGAGATCGGGATCAGTCTCCTCTTCGCGGCCTCGACGCCGACGGTGTAGTCCTGCCAGTCGTGGTTGACGTCGATGTTCGAGAACTTCGATGCCGAGTCGTCCTGGTCGGCCCCGGCTGCCGGGACGGCGAGAGCGGTGACGGCCAGAGCGGCGCTGAGGGCAGCGGCGGTAGCTGTGGCGACGGTGGCGCGTATGCGCATGGCGTGGTTTCCCCTGTTAGGTGAATCGGGTGGTGCCTTCACCTGCGTGAGACTGACGGGGCGGGTGGGGGGTTGTGCAGTCTCGCCGACCGACCGGGCCCGGGCCACGAAAATGCCCCCGATCCGCGCCGTGTGCGCAGGTCGGGGGCACGGTCGTGCGACCTACTTTTTCTTGCCCTGGTTCTTGACCGCCTCGATCGCCGCCGCGGCCGCGTCCGGGTCGAGGTAGGTGCCGCCCGGCTTCACCGGCTTGAAGTCGGCGTCCAGTTCGTAGGCGAGCGGGATGCCCGTCGGGATGTTCAGGCCCGAGATCGCCTCGTCGGAGATGCCGTCCAGGTGCTTGACGAGGCCGCGGAGGCTGTTGCCGTGGGCCGCGACCAGGACCGTGCGGCCCGCCAGGAGGTCCGGGACGATGCCGTCGTACCAGTACGGGAGCATGCGGACGACGACGTCCTTCAGGCACTCCGTGCGCGGGCGCAGCTCCGGCGGGATCGTCGCGTAGCGCGGGTCGTCGGACTGGGAGAACTCCGTGCCGTCCTCGAGGGGCGGGGGCGGGGTGTCGTACGAGCGGCGCCAGAGCATGAACTGCTCCTCGCCGAACTCGGCGAGCGTCTGGGCCTTGTCCTTGCCCTGGAGGGCGCCGTAGTGGCGCTCGTTCAGGCGCCAGCTGCGGTGTACGGGGATCCAGTGGCGGTCCGCGGACTCCAGGGCCAGCTGGGCCGTGCGGATCGCGCGCCTCTGGAGGGAGGTGTGGAGCACGTCGGGGAGCAGGCCGGCGTCCTTGAGCAGCTCACCGCCGCGGACCGCCTCCTTCTCGCCCTTGTCGGTGAGGTTGACGTCCACCCAGCCGGTGAACAGGTTCTTCGCGTTCCATTCGCTCTCGCCGTGGCGGAGGAGGATCAGCTTGTACGGTGCGTCGGCCATGCCCCGAGCGTAATAGAACGTCCTGATCCGTTGCTCGGCCGCCCGGCAACCGGACAGTTGACGGGATCTGTTAATTGAGTGGCTCCCCCGAGAGACCTCCTCGTAAGTTGTCATCGCCATCTGTGCTGCTTACGTTCGTGGGGGATCCCTGTGTCACTCGCCGCCCTGAAACGCGCCGCCCGAGAGTCCGTCTCCGGGTTGCCCCGCGAGTTCTGGTGGCTGTGGACCAGCACCCTCGTCAACCGGCTCGGGGCCTTCGTCGCCACGTTCATGGCGATCTATCTGACCCTCGACGGCGGGTACTCCGCCTCGTACACCGGTCTCGTCGTCGCCCTCCACGGGCTCGGTGGGGTGGTGTCGTCGATCGGCGGCGGTGTCATGACCGACCGGCTCGGGCGTCGGCCCACGCTCCTCATCGCCCAGTCGTCCACCGCCTTCTCCGTCGCCCTGCTCGGCTTCGTGCACGACCCCGTCGCCATCGCGGCCGTGGCCTTCCTGGTGGGCATGGCCAGCAACGCCTCGCGGCCGGCTGTGCAGGCGATGATGGCCGACATCGTGCGGCCCGAGGACCGAGTCCGCGCCTTCTCCTTGAACTACTGGGCCATCAACCTCGGCTTCGCCGTCTCCTCCGCCGGGGCCGGCTTCATCGTCGAGGTGAGTTACGTCGCCGGGTTCCTCGTCGAGGCCGGTATGACGCTGGCCTGCGCGATCGTCGTCTTCCTCAAGCTGCCCGAGTCACGGCCGACGCGGGCCACGAAGGCCGAGCAGGCGGAGGAGGCCTCCGTGGGGCTCGGGACCGTGCTGCGCGACGGGCGCTTCATGAGCGTCGTCGGGCTGGCGTTCCTCGTCGCGCTCATCTTCCAGCAGGGCCTGGTCGGGCTGCCGATCGCGATGGGCGAGGCCGGGTTCACCCCGGCGGACTTCGGAATGGTCGTCGCCGTCAACGGCGTACTCGTGGTCGTGCTGCAGATCCCCGTCACCCGGTTCATCGAACACCGGGACGCCCGCCGCCTGCTGCTCGCCTCGTCCCTCCTCGCCGGGTACGGGTTCGGGCTCACCGCCTTCGCCGGGTCGGTCGGCGTCTTCATCCTCACCGTGTGCGTCTGGACGCTGGCCGAGATCGTCAACGCGCCCACCCAGACCGGGCTGGTCGTCCGCCTGTCCCCACTGCACGGACGCGGCCGCTACCAGGGCATGTACACGATGGCCTGGTCGGTCGCCGGCCTCATCGCCCCGCTGATGTCCGGCTTCGTCATCGACCACCTCGGCGCGGAGTGGCTGTGGGGGCTGTGCGCGGTCGTGGGGACGGTGGCGGGGGTGGGGTATTGGGGGCTGATGGGGAGGGTTCCGGAGGAGGACGTGGTGGAGGACGCGGTGGAGGAACCGGCGCAGGACGCGGGCGAGGAGCCCGCGCCCGTCGGCCCGGTCCCCGCAGCCGCCGCCGAAACCGTCACGCCCGTCGGACCGACCCCCGCCGCCGACCCCGTCACGGGTGCATCCGCGACCCCTTGATCACCTTGTCCACCGCGTTCTTAGGCCCGTACACCGCGAGCCCCACCAGATCCAGCTCCCCGGTCCGTACGGCCCGTACCGCCGCCCGGTTGTCGTGGTCGTTGCCGGTGGTGAAGAGGTCGCCGGTGAACACCGCGCGTGGGAGGGAACGGGACAGCACGCGCGCGTGGGCGGCGGTCAGTGTCTCCTTCGTGGCCTCGAAGACCAGGACCGGCTGGCGGAACATCGGGAGGTAGCGCACTCCCTCTCCGTCCTCGTACGGCTCGCCGATCACCTCTGGGACCGTCGTCCCCAGGCCGCTGACCAGGAACGCCGTCACGTTCAGGCGCTGCCAGGGCTCCAGGTCCTCGCGCAGCAGGACGGCGATCTTCGTGTCGAAGCGGATCGGAGCGGGGGTGGGGGCGGTGCCCGTGGGGGTCTCTGTGCTCATGCTTCGAGACTGCCGAGCCCCGTACGACCCCGTCTTGTACGTTCTTTGCATGGCCACCCGGCAGGAAGTCTCCGCCTGGCGCCCGGCCGTGACGGGCGTCGTCGAGGTCTTCCACGCCCACTTCACCGAGTACGCGTACCCGATGCACGTACACGACACCTGGACGCTGCTCATCGTCGACGACGGCGCCGTACGGTACGACCTCGACCGGCACGAGCGCGGTACCCCGCACGACACCGTGACCCTGTTGCCGCCGCATGTGCCGCACAACGGGTCGGCAGCCACCCCGGACGGGTTCCGCAAGCGGGTGCTGTATCTCGACTCCACGCACCTCGGCGACGAGTTCATCGGGGCCGCCGTCGACCGGCCCGATCTGCGTGATCCCCTGCTGCGGCTGCGCGTCGGGCAGTTGCACGGGGCGCTCGTGCGGGTCGGGGAGGAGTTCGAGGCCGAGAGCAGGCTGGCGCTCGTCTCCGAGCGGCTGCGGGCGCGGTTGCGGGAGACCGACGTACCCCGTGCGCCACGCGCCGATCCGCAGCTCGCCCGGCGGTTGCGCGAGCTGCTCGACGAGCGGCTCGTCGACGGGATCGCGCTCGACGAGGCCGCGCGGCTCGTGCATGCCCATCCCGCGCATCTCGTACGGGCGTTCAGTGCGGCCTTCGGGATGCCGCCGCATCAGTACCTGACCGCGCGGCGGGTCGAGCGCGCCCGGCGGCTGCTGCTCGACGGGCAGGCTCCCGGCGAGGTCGCCGCCGCCACCGGGTTCTACGACCAGGCCCATCTCACGCGGCACTTCAAGAAGTTGGTGGGTGTGCCGCCCGGGCGCTATCGGCTCAGCGGCGGAGTCGGTCCGTAGGCGGAGTCAGTCCGTCGGGCGCCGGGTCAGGTGGGCGAAGGCGTCCAGGTTGCGGGTCGACTCGCCCCGGGACACCCGCCAGGCGTACTCCTTGCGGATCGCCGACGCGAAACCCAGCTCCAGCAGGGTGTTGAAGCCGCCGTCCGCCGCCTCCAGGACCGAGCCGAGCAGACGGTCGATCTCCTCCGGGGTGATCGCCGAGAGAGGGAGCTTGGAGGTGACGTAGACGTCGCCCAGGCGGTCCACCGCGTAACTCACGCCGTACAGCTTGAGGTTGCGTTCCAGGAGCCAGCGGTGGACGCCCGACTCGTTCTCGTCGGGGTGGCGGATCACGAACGCGTTCAGGGAGAGCGAGTGCTTGCCGACCAGGAGCGAGACCGTCGTCGAGAGTTTGCGGGTGCCCGGGAGTTTGACCACGTAGTTGCCGGTCGCCGGGCTCTCCCAGTCCAGGTCCGCCTCGGTGAGGACCTGTTCGATGATCGACGCCGCATCAGCCATGCAGCGAGCGTACGCGACGCCTGTGGGCCTGCATCGCGGCCGTGTAGACGTCCGCCGTGGCCGCCGCCGAGGCGTCCCAGCCGAAACGTTTCGCGTGCCGGGCCGCCGTCTCGCCCATCCGGGCCGACAGGGTCTCGTCGTCGGCGAAATCACGCAGCACGCGCGCGTAGGCGGCCGGATCGTGGCCTTGTACGAGGAATCCCGTACGTCCTTCCGCCACCGCCACCGGGAGGCCGCCCACCGCTGCCGCCAGGACCGGTGTGCCCGCCGCCTGCGCCTCTATCGCCACCAGGCCGAACGATTCGCTGTAGGACGGCATGACCAGGACGGACGCCGCCCGGAACCAGTCCGCGAGCTGCTCCTGGCCGACCGGCGGGCGGAAGCGTACGACGTCCGCGATGCCCAGGCGGGCGGCGAGTTTCTGCAGGCCCTCCGGCTTGGCCAGGCCGCTGCCGCTCGGGCCGCCCACGACGGGGACGACCATCCGGGAGCGCAGCTCGGGGCGCTCGTCCAGGAGGACGGCGACCGCGCGGAGCAGCACGTCGGGGGCCTTCAGGGGCTGTATGCGGCCCGCGAAGAGGGGGATCAGGGCGTCCTGCGGGAGGCCGAGGCGGGCGCGGGCTGCGGCGCGGCCGTCGGCCGGGGAGAAGCGGTCGAGGTTGACGCCCGGGTGGACGACGGCGACCTTGCGGGGGTCGGCGTCGTAGTGGCGGACGAGTTCGTCGGCCTCTTCGGCGGTGTTGGCGACGAGCCGGTCGGCGGCGGCCACGATCTGCATCTCGCCGATGACGCGGGCGGCGGGTTCGGGGTTGTCGCCGTCGGCCAGGGCGGCGTTCTTGACCTTGGCCATGGTGTGCATGGCGTGCACCAGGGGGGTGCCCCAGCGCTGCGCGGCGAGCCAGCCGACGTGGCCGGAGAGCCAGTAGTGGGAGTGGACCAGGTCGTAGTAGCCGGGGCGGTTGCCGGCCCAGGCCTGCATGACGCCATGGGTGAAGGCGCACAGCTGGGCCGGGAGGTCCTCCTTGGCGAGGCCCTCGTAGGGGCCCGCGTCGACGTGCCGGACGAGGACGCCGGGGGCCAGCTCGACGGCCGGGGGGAGGATGCCCGTGGTGGCCCGGGTGAAGATCTCGACCTCGATGTTGATCGCGGCGAGGCGCTGCGCCAGCTCGACGATGTAGACGTTCATCCCGCCGGCGTCACCGGTGCCGGGCTGGTGGAGGGGGGAGGTGTGCACGGAGAGCATGGCTACGCGACGGGGCCTGCGACGGCGGCCCAGCCTGCCCATGTACTGGCTCACGTGGCGTTCCTCCTCCAGCCTCGTTTCCTGCCGTTCTGCGCGGATCGCTCTTCACAGAGGTCCGGCAGAGGCCCGAAGGCACAACGCTGGGAGAACGCAACCCATTTCCTCTTTGCCCAATCATTACCTTTTACCGCTCAACCGTTCGATACCGGGCCGCCCCTTACCCTCGTATCCATGGCTGCCCGCGCATCGACGACCCGACCCGTGGGATCAGTCACGCGCGGGACGACCAACCCCAACCGCCTGCGCCGGATGGACCGCTGGATCGCGGCCACCCACGGCGCCGCCCTGCGCCGCGCGCCCTCCCCCGTCGCGGTCGATCTCGGGTACGGCGCCGCGCCCTGGACGGCCGTCGAGCTGCTGGCGCGACTGCGTACGGTGGCGCCACGCGCGCGCGTGGTGGGCGTCGAGATCGAACCGGCCAGGGTCGCGGCGGCGAAACCGTACGAGCGCGAGGGGCTCGTCTTCCGGCACGGCGGCTTCGAGATCCCGGTCCCGGAGCGGCCGGCGCTGATCCGCGCGGCGAACGTGCTGCGGCAGTACGAGGAGGGCGAGGTCGCCGGGGTGTGGGCGCGGCTGTGCGCCCGGCTCGCGCCGGCCACCGACGACGTTCCCGGGGGCGGGCTGCTCGTCGAGGGGACGTGCGACGAGATCGGGCGGCGGCACGTGTGGGTCGCCCTCGGGCCGGAAGGGCCGCGCACGGTCACCTTCGCGGCCCGGCTCGGCTCCCTGGACCGCCCCTCCGACCTCGCCGAGCGCCTCCCGAAGGCCCTCATCCACCGCAACGTCCCCGGCGAACCGGTGCACGCCTTCCTGCGCGACTTCGACCGCGCGTGGGCGGCGGCGGCGCCCTACGCCTCGTACGGGGCACGCCAGCGCTGGATCCGGGCGGTGCACGACCTGACGGGCGACTGGCCCGTGGTGGACGGGCCGACGCGGTGGCGGCAGGGGGAAGTGACCGTGGGGTGGGGGGCGTTGGCGCCGCTCTAGGTGCTTTTAGGCGTATTTGATTACTTCCCCGGCGCCTCAAATTGCTCACGAATCACGGGCAACGATCTCCGTACCTCGTTCGTCACACATGCGGGGGCCAAGGGAGGGGCAGGCACCTCGCAGGAGGCCTGTTTCTTTTCGCGGTGACATGTCACCATCCCCAGGCGTCCGTAAGTTACTGACGGTTAATCAAGTGGGCGAAAGGTTCGGGGGTACGGGGAATGGGAGCCGGCAAGCGGATTTGGGGCGCGGCAGCCGTGGGACTGGTCTGCGCGGTCACCGTCCTCGGCGGAGCGGGCACCGCGTTCGCGGCTCCGGAACCGACCCCGTCGCCCACGACGACCCCGAGCGTGACGCTGCCGCCGAACAAGGACCTGGAAGCCGTACACAAGCGGCTGGAGAAGCTCTACCACGACGCCGCGGTCGCCACGGACGCGTACAACGCGGCGGAGGAGGAGACCGAGCGCCAGTCCACCGAGATCGTCGAACTGGCCCGGGAGATCGTCAAGGGGCAGGAGCGGCTGGCCGAGTTGAAGGACCGCGCGGGTGCCGCCGCCCGCGCCCAGTACCGCTCCGGAGGCCTGACGCCGGAGGCGCGGCTGTGGCTCAGCGACGATCCGCAGGCCTGGCTGGAGGGTGTCAGCCGGGTCCGGCAGGGCCAGAAGGCGACCACGGGCCTGATCGCCGAAATGACCCGCACCCAGCAGGACTTGGAGCAGTACGCGCAGGACGCCTCGGCCCAGTGGACGAAGCTGGAGGCCAGCCGGAAGGCCAAGGCCGCCGCCCAGAAGACGATCAAGGAGCAGATTGCGGCGGCCGAGAAGCTGGAGTCCGAGCTGGAGAAGGAGGAGAAGGAACGCCTCGCGGAGCTGGAGCGCGAGGCCGCCTACAAGGCGCAGACGTCCTGGCTCGGCTCCGGCATCCTCGACGAGATCAGCGGCAAGGCGACCGCGCAGGGCCAGAAGGCCGTGGAGTTCGCGACGGCACAAATTGGCAAGCCGTACGAGTGGGGCGCCGAGGGCCCGGGCACGTTCGACTGCTCGGGCTTGACCCAGTCGGCCTGGGCGTCGGCCGGGATCGGCATCCCGCGCACCTCGCAGCAGCAGTGGGCGCAGCTTCCCCACGTCGACGTCGAGGACATGCGCCCCGGCGATCTGATCATCTACTTCGACGACGCCAGCCACATCGCGATGTACGTGGGCGACGGCGCGATGGTGCACGCCCCGCGCCCGGGGCGGACGGTGACGATCGCGGGGGCGGGGTCGATGCCGATACTCGGGGTGGTCCGGCCCAACTGAGCCCGCGAATCGTCACGTACGGCACATTTCCGCCGTATGTCACATTCCGTACGGCGCATTCCGCACTGTGCGTGACCCGTCCCACGTGACCCACCGCACCCACCGGCCTCTCCCAACCCTCCCGTGGACGTGACATTCGTCATCCCCGGAGAGGCAACCCCGTGCCCAAGTGCGTTACGGAACACGGCATATGACACCGGTGCCACCCCACCGACGCTCCGCCCCACCATTCCGTTCCTGCCCCGTCAACCGCTATGGTCCCGGTCGGTGGATCGAGACCCCTCGCCCATCGTGCCCTCGGGGGGAGGGAAGGAACCCACGACGATGCCCGTACCCGTACCGCGGCAGAGAGCGATCCCGGCCGTCGAGAACGGTCAGGCGCAGGCTCCGGCCGTGCCCGGAGGGACGCCCTCCGCAGGCACTCCCGGCGCTCCCGGCGGCCCCGGTGGCCCTTCCGGCGAAGTGGCTCCGCGCAAGCCGACGACACCCGGCCCGGACGCCGCCAACGCCACCGGGATCACCGCCGGGACCGCCACCGGCACGCAGCTGACGCTGCTGCTGATCCAGGACGACCCGGGCGGCTCGCCCGTCGTGCCCGAGCTGCTCGACGCCACGGGCAAGCCGATCCGCATCCGTACGGCCCGCAACCTCACCGAGGCCGAGCGGCTGCTCACGGACGACGTCCACTGCATCCTGCTGGACCTCGCGCTGCCCGCGCCCCCGACGCCCCCGAACACCGACGACGGCAACGACGACGAGCTGGCGGTGCTCAAGCACGTACTGCGGCTCGCGCCCCGGCACGCCGTCCTCGCGCTCACCGCCTCCGGCGACGCCGAACGCGGTGCGGAGGCCGTGCGCGTCGGCGCCCAGGACTATCTCTTCCGCGACGAGCTGGACGGTCGGCTGCTGAGCCGCGCGATCCGCTACGCGGTGGAGAGGAAACGTTCCGACAAGGCCGAACGCCGGCTCACCGAGTCCCGGCTGCGGGCCCAGGAGAACGCCCGCCTCGAACGCGGTCTGCTTCCCACCCCGCTCCTCGACGGCTCCTCGCTGCGCTTCGCCGCCCGCTACCGCCCCGGCCGCTCCCGCGCGCTGCTCGGCGGCGACTTCTACGACACGGTCCGTACGCCCGACGGCACGGTCCACGCGATGATCGGCGACGTGTGCGGGCACGGCCCGGACGAGGCGGCGCTCGGTGTGGAGCTGCGGATCGCGTGGCGCGCGCTGACATTGGCGGGCCTGTGCGGCGACGCGCTGCTGGGCACGCTCCAGCAGGTCCTGGAGCACGAACGCGAGAACGACGAGATCTTCGCGACGCTCTGCACGGTCGACATCGCGCCGGACGGCCGCAGCGCGGGCCTGTGCCTGGCCGGCCACCCCGCTCCGCTGCTGGTGCGCCCGGCGCCCGTGCCCTCGGGGTCTTCTGGGTCTGCGGGGGCCTCGGAATCCGCTGTGGCGGAACTGCTGCCGTTCGACAACAACGGCCCGGCGCTGGGCCTGCTGCCGGGGGCGCGCTGGCCCCGTACGCAGGTGCAGTTGGGGGCCGAGTGGACGCTGATGCTCTACACGGACGGCCTGATAGAGGGCCATGTCGGCGAGGGCCGGGAACGGCTCGGCCAGGACGGCATGGTGGCGATGATCCGCCGCCAGCTGGCCCAGGGCCTGCGCGGCGAGAAGCTGCTGCGGGCGGCCGTGAGCGAGGTGCGCAGACTGAACGGCGGGGAGCTGACGGACGACCTGGCGGTACTGCTGCTGGACCGCGTGGCGTAGCCCTCGGGCTTCAGCGGCCGCCGTTGTTCGGGCTTCAGCGACCGCCGTTGTAGGGGCCGTACGGGCCGTCGCTGCTGGAGCCGCCGCCCCTGCGGCTGCGGCCACCGCCCGGGAGACCGCGCAGGGCCGGTCGTACGTCGACCATGTACACGATCGTCGCGACCAGGCCGATGATCGGCAGGAACGACAGGATGTTGAAGATCAGGTTCACAACGAAAGCGAGCGCGAGGACGATCAGCCAGAACGGCTTGGTCTTCTTGTCCGCCGCCCGGTAGGCGTCCTCGCGGCGCACCGCGGCGTCGATCAGCGCGAAGCCGCTGAAAAGGATCAGGGCCATGCTCAACAGCCACATGAACCCTGCGAACCCCTGCATCAGCACAACGTCCACCACCAAGTTCGTCAGTTCGTATCTGCGGTCACCGTACCCGTATCCGCAAACCCGCTACCCGGAGAACGGGCCGGGCACGCATGGAGTGCCCGACCCGTCCCCGTACACGCGGTTTCACCCGCTCGGCTCTGCCTACTTGGCGGGCGGAGTCGTCTTCTTGGCGGCCGGCTTGCGGGCCGGGGCCTTCTTGGCGGCGGTCTTCTTCGCCGGGGCGGGCGCGGCCTTGGCCTCGACGGGGGCGGGCGTCGTCTCCGCGGTCGCCGTCTTGACCTCGGCCGACTCGGCCTTCGGCTCGGACTTCGGCTCGACGGCGACGGCCAGTTCCTCGATCTCCTCGGCGGCCTCGCCGCGCCAGGTCTTCACGGCCTGCTCGCCGTGCTCGGCGACCTTCTCGTACGTCTCGCGCGCCTTCACGGCGTACTCGGCGGCGACGCCGACACCGCGCAGGGCGAGGTCCGAGGCGCTCTCGCCGAGCTTCTTCAGGTCGGCGTCGATGGTCGAGCCGAGCTTCTTCAGGTCGCCGTCCAGCGTGCCGATGAACTCGCCGACCTTGGTCTGGATGGTCTCCTGCGCCTCCTTGGCACGGAGGGCGGCCTTCTCCTGCGCCTCCTTGGCGCGGGCGGCGGCCTTCTCCTGGACCGCCTTCGGGTCGGTGCCGCGTACGGCCTCGATCCGGGCCGGTGCCTCGGTACGCAGCTGCTCGACCAGACCGGGGACCTTCTTGGCCTGCTGAAGGGCGAGGTCGGCGGTGCCGGCGGCGAAGTAGAACGGGGTGGGGTCGCTGAAGGTCTTGCGCAGGTCGTCGGTGATGGCCATGGTGATGGTCCTCCCGGGTTGCTTCGGGCTGAGGGTTTTGGGTTGCGGCGAACGTCGGGCCGGTCTCACGTGCGTCAACTGCGTCCGCGTCAAACGCATCTGCGTCGACTTCATCTGCATCAACTGCATCAACTGGCCGTCTGTTGCGGGTCGGCGTCGCTGCCGGTGCCTATGTGTTCGTCTGGATCCGCTGTGTCCGCTGTATCTACTGCATCCGCGTCGGCGTCGGCGTCCGGAACGTCCGGCACAGGGACGTCCATCGAGGCCGGCGCGCTGTCCGGATCGGCGATCTCGAACCCGTTCTCCTTGCGGAAGGACTCGTAGATCTGCAGCAGCACCTGCTTCTGCCGTTCGTTGAGGGTGGGATCGGCGAGGATGACGGCACGCGTCTCCACATCGACCCGGTCACGCTCGGCGTCGAGGATGCCGGCGCGGACGTACAGCGTCTCGGCGGAGATCCGCAGCGCCTTGGCGACCTGCTGCAACACCTCCGCGCTCGGCTTGCGCAGCCCGCGCTCGATCTGGCTCAGATACGGATTGGACACCCCGGCGGCATCGGCGAGCTGCCTGAGCGACAGCTGCGCGGTGCGCCGCTGTTCACGCAGATACTCACCAAGATTGCCGACGTTGAGCGATGCCATGCGTCCAGCTTGCCGCACCGTTGCTAACTATTGCAAGCAGGCGCTTGCAATAGTGCGCTACGCCACTGCGGCTGGGCGCTCCGGCCGGCATGGGCGGCGTTGTCAGTGGGTCCTGCCAGGGTGTGCGTCGTGGACGAACTGGTGGAGCGTGTCGACGATCAGGATCGTGTGCTGGGGGTGGTGGTCAGCCGTCGGCAGGCCGTCCGGGAGGGTTGGCTGCACCGGGTCGCCGTGACGGTGTGTCGTGATGAGCGTGGGCGGATCCTCGTTCACCGGCGGTCGGAGCAGTTGTCACGCTTCCCCGGGCTCTACGAGGTCGTGGTCGGTGGCGCCGTGGAGGTCGGCGAGTCTACGAACAGGCCTCCGCGCGGGAGCTGGCCGAAGAGCTGGGCATCCGTGTGCTGCCGCGCCTGCTGTTCACGTTCCTCAACCGGCGCGGGTCGAGCCCTCACTGGCTCGGCGTGCACGAAGCCGTGATGCCGGACGCCGTGACCGCCGATCCCGATGAGGTCGCCTGGCACGGCCGGCTGACCGAGCCGGAGCTGCGGTCGGCCCTGCTGGAGTGGCCCTTCACCCCCGACAGCCACGAAGCCTTCAGCCGGTATCTCGCGTTCCGGACCGCGCGGTCCTGACCAAGCGCGCCTCGCGGGCCGGGACGCCTGCTTAACGCCTGCTTGTGGCCAACGCGCCTTGTGCGAGCGGCTGTTCGTGCCGTGGCCGCCAACCTCACCCGGCCACCGACGTGACGCTCGGCTCCTGTCGGCTGGGCTCGTCGCTCCGCTACTACCAGCCGGGCTCGTCCGGTTCTGCCTGGCCTACGATGACGCGGTGAAGTTCGTGATGGTGCCAGGGGGTTGGCAGGGCGGGTGGGTGTTCGACTCGGTGGCCGCCGAGTTGCGCCGGGACGGGCATCACGTCGAGGCGGTGACCCTGTCGGGGCTGGAGTTGGACGGCCCGGTCGATGTGGACCGTCCGCCGAACCTTGGCACCCACATCGACCAGGTGGCCGAGATCGTCGACCGCAGCGACGGAACCCCCCTCGCGCTGTGCGGGCACAGCTACGGCGGGATGGTGATCGCCGGTGTCGCGGATCGGCTCGGCGACCGCCTCGATCAGCTCGTCTTCATCGACGCCTATGTCCCGGACGACGGGGATTCGTGCTGGTCCCTGACCAGCGACAGCTTCCGGGAGTCGTTCATCGCGGGCGTCCGCGCCGACGGTCGATGGGTCGCGGTGCCTGAGGGGCTCGACCCTCGCGCGCGACCGCATCCCATGCCGAGCTTCGTCCAGTCGATCAGGCTGGGAGGCAACCCCGGCCCCGCCCTCGGCCGGACGTACATCAGTGGGGACGCGTGGGCAGGCAGCCCCTTCGTGACTGACCGAACGGCTGCGCGACGACTCGGGCTGGCGGGTTCACGAGATTCCCGTCGGTCACAACATCGCCCGCCGCGACCCGTACAGCCTCGCGGCCGTTCTCGGCGCGCTGCCGCCCGGCTGACAGCCCTGGCCGACCCGACCGGCTGACCAGAGCACTCGACGGAAGTACGGAAGTGTCGGCGTCCCGTCAGCCGGTGGCGAGGAGTTCGAGCGTGTCGATCACGCGGTTCGAGAAGCCCCACTCGTTGTCGTACCAGGCGACCACCTTGACGTGGCGGCCCTCGACGCGGGTGAGGGCCGAGTCGAAGATCGACGAGGCCGGGTTCCCCACGATGTCCGACGACACCAGCGGGTCCTCCGAGTATTCGAGGACGCCTGCCAGCGGGCCCTCCGCCGCCGTGCGGTAGGCCGTCAGTACGTCGTCGCGGGTCACGTCACGGGCGACGGTCGTGTTGAGCTCGACGATCGAGCCCACCGGCACCGGTACGCGGATCGAGTCGCCCGACAGCTTGCCGTCGAGGTTCGGCAGCACCAGGCCGATCGCCTTGGCCGCGCCGGTCGTGGTCGGCACGATGTTGACGCCGGCGGCCCGGGCGCGACGGGCGTCGCGGTGCGGACCGTCCTGGAGGTTCTGCTCCTGCGTGTAGGCGTGCACCGTCGTCATGAACCCGTGCTCGATACCGGCGAGGTCGTCGAGCACCTTGGCCAGCGGCGCGAGCGCGTTGGTCGTGCAGGACGCGTTCGAGACGATCGTGTGCACGGCCGGGTCGTACGAGTCGGAGTTGACCCCGAACGCGAGCGTGACGTCGGCGCCGTCCGAGGGCGCGCTGACGAGCACCTTGCGCGCACCCGCGTCGAGGTGGGCTCGGGCGGCCTTGGCCGAGGTGAAGCGGCCGGTGGCCTCCAGGACGATGTCGACTCCGAGTTCGGCCCACGGCAGCTGCGCCGGTTCGCGCTCGGCCAGCACCTTGATCCGGTGGCCGTCGACGACGAGGGTGTCCCCGTCGACGGTCACCGGGCGCCCGAGCCGACCGGCCGTGCTGTCGAAGGCGAGCAGCCGGGCGAGGGTGGTGGGCTCGGTGAGGTCGTTGACGGCGACGATCTCCAGGGCGCTGTCGCGCTCCAGCAGGGCGCGCAGCACATTGCGTCCGATGCGGCCGAATCCGTTGATGGCGATGCGAGTCATGAGTGGTGTCCCTTTCCGTCCAGACCCTTCGCCCCCAGGCTCGCGCGCGGTCGGCGCCGCTGACAGTGGCGGGATCGCCATGGTTCGAAAGGATCCCGCCATGCCCGTATGTGAGTAGGTCACTCGCCTCGGGTGAACGTGCGCCGGTACTCGCTCGGCGTCGTGCCGAGGATGCGCTGGAAGTGCAGACGCAGGTTCGCGCCGGTGCCGAGCCCGATGTCGGCGGCGATCTGTTCGACGCCGCGCTCCGAGCGCTCCAGCAGTTCGCGGGCCAGGTCGATCCGGGCGCGCATCACCCACTGCATCGGCGTGTAGCCGGTCTCCTCGACGAAGCGCCGGGAGAACGTACGCGGCGAGACCCCCGCCTGCCGCGCCAGTATGTCGAGCGTGAGGGGCTCGCCGAGCCGGTGCAGCGCCCACTCCCGGGTGTCGGCGAACCGCTCGCCGAGCGGCTCGGGGACGCTGCGCGGCACGTACTGGGCCTGGCCGCCGCTGCGGTAGGGGGCCGCGACCAGGCGCCGGGCCGCGTGGTTGGACGCGGCTACGCCGAGGTCGCCGCGCAGGATGTGCAGGCACAGGTCGATGCCGGAGGCGGCGCCGGCCGAGGTGAGCACGCTGCCCTCGTCGACGAACAGCACGTTCTCGTCGACCTGGACGAGCGGATGCCGGGCCATGAGTGCCCGCGTGTAGTGCCAGTGCGTCGTGGCACGCCGGCCGTCGAGCAGGCCCGTGGCGGCGAGCGCGAAGGCGCCCGTCGAGATCGCGGCGAGCCGCGCACCGCGCGCGTGGGCGGCGATCAGCGCGTCGACGACGGCGCGCGGCGGGTCGTCACGGTCCGGGAACCGGTAGCCGGGGACGAAGACGATGTCGGCCCACGCGAGCGCGTCGAGGCCGTCGGCGACGTAGTACGCGAGACCGTCGCCGCCGGTCACGGGCCCGGGCGCCGCCCCGCACACCCGCACCTCGTACGGCATGCTCGCGCGGGTCGAGAAGACCTGCGCCGGAATCCCGACATCGAGCGGCTTCGCACCCTCGAGCACCAGGACAGCGACGCGATGCAGGCGGGGTGCGGGCACAAGGGAGAGGTTACGTGGGGACCCGCGGCCCCGGGTGGGGGCGTGCGGCTCTGGCGGGGCCACGAGCACCTAGTGGAGTCGCGCGGCTCTGGCTGGGCCATGAACCCCCCGTGGGCTCATGCGGCCAGACGGGGCCACGAGCACCCGGTGGAGTAGTTCGGCCCTGGTGGATCGTGCGGCCCTGGCTGGGCCATGAACCCCCCGTGGGCTCATGCGGCCAGACGGGGCCACGAGCACCCGGTGGAGTAGTTCGGCCCTGGTGGAGTCGTGCGGCCCTGGCTGGGCCATGAACCCCCGGTGGGCTCATGCGGCCAGACGGAGTCACGAGCACCCGGTGGAGTCGTACGGCTCTGGCAGGATCATGAACCCACGGGGGGCTCGTGCCGCCAGGCGGGGCCATGAACCCCGGTGGGCTCATGCGGCCAGACGGAGTCACGAGCACCCGGTGGAGTCGCGCGGCCCTGGCGGGATCACGAACCCCCGGTGAGGTCACTCGGCCAGGCGTGCTCATGCGCGGCCCCGGTGGGCTCGTGCGGCCGGTGATCCGGTTCTCAGCCGGTCGGGGCAGGGACATCCGCCGCGCCGAACCACTTCGCCAGCGCGCCGACCAGCTCCCCCTGGTCCGCACCGGCCCACGCCACATACCCGTCCGGCCGCAGCAGTACGGCGGACACCTTCAGTTCGGCGAAAGCGTCGCTGTCGTCGACGACGTGGTCGACCCGGTCCGTCCAGCCCGCCACCGAGAGGCCGCCCGTCCGGTCCAGGAAGAGGCCTCGGCCGGTGCGTGTCCGCTCGTACAGGCGTCCCTGCTTCAGTGGTACGTCCCGCAGGCGGCGGCCGAGGAGTTCGTGGCCCTCGCCGAGGTCGTAGTGGACGCCGATCGCGGTGATCTTCTCGATCAGGTACCGGTTGACGTCCTCGAAGTCCATCAGTTCCGACAGGAGCCGGCGCACCGACCGGGGGCCCGGCTCGGCGGACAGGAGGAGCATCTGTGCGCGGGTGTTGTCCAGGACGTCGGCGGCCACCGGGTGCCGTTCGGCGTGGTAGCTGTCCAGCAGGTCCGCCGGTGCCCAGCCGCGCACCTCGGCGGCCAGTTTCCAGCCGAGGTTGAACGCGTCCTGGATGCCGAGGTTGAGGCCCTGACCGCCGACCGGCGGGTGGATGTGCGCCGCGTCGCCGGCCAGCAGGACCCGGCCGGTGCGGTAGCGCTCGGCCTGGCGGGTGGCGTCGCTGAAGCGCGAGAGCCAGCGCGGGGAGTGCACGCCGAAGTCGGTACCGGCGTACGCCCGCAGCTGCCGTTTCACCTCGTCGAGGGTCGGCGGCACCGTGCGGTCCTCGGTCACCCCCTCCGCCGGTACGACGACGCGGTACGCCCCGTCCCCGAGGGGCCCGAGGCCGAAGCCCCGGTGCGTCTCGCGGACCTGGGCCACCACAGTGGCCACCGTCTCCTGCGGTACGTCGACCCGCATCTCGCCGATCAGCGTCTCGACCCGGGCGGACTCGCCGGGGAAGCCGACGCCGAGCAGCTTGCGCACGGTGCTGCGGCCGCCGTCGCAGCCGACGAGGTAGCGCGAGCGCAGCCTCGTACCGTCGGCGAGTTCCGCCGCGACCCCGGTCCCGTCCTCGCTCTGGCTCAGCCCGACCAGCTCGCAGCCGCGCCGGATCTCGGCGCCGACTTCGATCGCGTGCTCCTCCAGGAGACGGTCGGTGAGGGTCTGCGGGATGCCGAGTACGTAGGCGTGCGCGGTGTCCAGGTCGGGTGCGGGCTTGGTGATGCCGGCGAAGAAACCGGCGCCGACCGGGTACCGCTTGCCATGTTCGAGGAACCGTTCGAGCAGGCCGCGCTGGTCCATCACCTCGATGCTGCGTACGTGCAGACCGAGCGAACGGACGACCGGGGTCGGCTCCGCATCCCGCTCCAGCACGACCACGTGCACACCGTGCAGCCGCAGTTCGGCGGCGAGCATCAGGCCGGTGGGCCCGCCGCCGACCACGATTACGTCAATCACGAGAACCCCCAGATCAAGACTGGACGACTACGGCACGATCCGGTGCGCCGATCGCTCGTACGCCCTCAGTTTCTCGGGTGTCAGGATCCAGTACAGCCCGTCGATCCCGTCCGGTCCGACGGTGGCGCTCATCAGGGCGACGGCGGTGCCGTCCTGGGCGATCAGCAGGGCGGGGCCGCCGTTGGCCTCGACGATGCCGTAGTCGGCACCGGGGAAGAACTTCTTGGCGAAGGCGGTGATCATGGCCACGCGTCCGGCGCCCAGGACCTCAAGGCGGGCCACGCCACGCATGCCGTTGCCGTCCGCGTACGCGACGACATCGGCGGACAGGACGTTCTCCAGCGCGGCGACGTCACCGTCCCGGGCCGCCGCGACGAAGGCTTCGAGCAGCCGCCGGTGCTCCGACGTGTCGACGGGGGCGCGGCGCTCGGCTGCCAGCCGTTTGCGGGCCCGGCTGACGATCTGCCGGGTGTTGGCCTGGCCGAGCTGGAGCATGCCCGCGATCTCGTCGTACGGGTAGTCGAACGCCTCCCGCAGGACGTAGGCCGCCCGCTCGACCGGGTTCAGCTTCTCCAGGACCAGCAGTACGGCCAGTTCCAGCGCCTCGCCGCGCTCCGCGCCGACCTGTGGATCCACCCGGGTGTCCACGAACTCGGGCAGCCACGGCCCGACGTACGCCTCGCGGCGGACCCGTGCCGACTGGGCCACGTTGATCGCCAGCCGGGTGGTCGTCTTCGCCAGGAACGCCCCGGGATCCAGCACCGCGCCCCGGTCGGCGCCCTGCCAGCGCACCCACGCGTCCTGCACCACGTCCTCGGCCTCGGACACACTCCCCAGGACCCGATAGGCGATCCCGAACAGCCTCGGCCGCAGCCCCTGGAACACGTCCGCCGCCGCCTCCAGCCCGGCGTCCAGCTCCTTGAGCTGTTCCAGCTGCTCCAGCTGGTCGCCGGTGAGCGGCCGTTCGTCGTCCATGGTGCCGATGTCTCCGTCTTCGCAGGTCAGCTGCCGTGCCGTGGCCGCAGCCGGTCGGGTTCCGGGGCGGGTACGCCCCGCCCACTCGATCCTCGCAGACCATGACGCAGACCAGGGCCGGACCCCGTACCCCGGTGGTACGGTCGCCGCATGGACCCGCAGGAACTCGCCAACCTCGCGCATCTGCGTCGGGCACGGGATCTGATCGACCGGGAGTACGCGCGTCCGCTGGACGTGCCGACGATGGCCAAACACGCGCTGATGTCGCCGGCGCACTTCTCACGGCGGTTCCGGGCGGCCTATGGCGAGACGCCGTACAGCTATCTCATGACCCGGCGGATCGAGCGGGCGATGACGCTGCTGCGCGGCGGGATGAGCGTGACCGACGCGTGCATGACCGTCGGCTGTACCTCGCTCGGTTCGTTCAGCTCGCGGTTCACCGAGATCGTGGGGGAGACGCCGAGCGCGTATCGCAGCCGGGGGCACGACGCGGTGACGGCGATGCCCGCGTGCGTGGCGAAGGTGTACACACGGCCGAGCAGGAACCCCGTACCGAGCCCGGACGCTCCCGAAGCGGCGGCCGAAAACATGCCGAGCAGGATTCGAGAAGCGGGCCGTACGGCCGCCGCCTAGCGTTGTCGGCATGGACATCGCACTGCAGTACTGCCACATCACGGTCAACGACCCCGACGAGTCGCTCGCCTTCTACCGCGACGCGCTCGGCTTCGAGGTCCGCAACGACGTCGCCTCCGGCGGGTTCCGCTGGGTCACCCTGGGCAGCCCCGCGCAGCCCGACCTCGAACTCGTCCTCTCCGAGCCGCACGCGGGCCGCTCCCCGGCCGACGGCGACGCCCTCCAGGAGCTGCTCACCAAGGGCGTCATGCCCATGTTCGTCTTCCGCACCGACGACCTCGACGCCATGTTCGAGAAGGTACGGGCTTCCGGCGCCGAGGTGCTCCAGGAGCCCATGGACCAGCAGTGGGGTCCGCGCGACTGCGCGTTCCGGGACCCGTCGGGCAATCTCGTACGGATCTCGCAGAAGCCGAAGAACTAACGGCACCTGTAGGAGACGGTAAGCCTGTAAGAAAACCGGACGAGACGGAGACCCGATGAGCAGGCCCCCGAAGTCGGCCCAGCAGCCGGCCCCGAAGTCGGCCCCGAAGTCGGCCGCCGAGCCGCACAGCGCCGACAGTCACGACCTCATCCGTGTGTTCGGTGCGCGCGAGAACAACCTCAAGGACGTCAGCATCGAGCTGCCCAAGCGTCGACTGACGGTGTTCACCGGTGTCTCCGGTTCCGGCAAGAGTTCCCTGGTGTTCGACACGATCGCCGCGGAGTCGCAGCGGCTGATCAACGAGACGTACAGCGCGTTCCTGCAAGGCTTCATGCCGACGCTGGCGCGGCCCGAGGTCGACGTGCTCGAAGGGCTGACGACCGCGATCATCGTCGACCAGCAGCGGCTGGGCTCCGACCCGCGCTCCACGGTCGGCACGGCCACCGACGCCAACGCGATGCTGCGCATCCTCTTCAGCAGGCTCGGGCAGCCGCACATCGGCCCGCCGAGCGCGTACTCCTTCAACACGGCGTCGGTACGGGCGAGCGGCGGAATCACAGTCGACCGCGGCGCGGCCAAGACAAAAACAGTGAAGGCGACCTTCAACCGCACCGGCGGGATGTGTACGCGCTGCGAGGGCCGGGGCGCGGTCTCCGACATCGACCTCACCGAGCTGTACGACGACTCCAAGTCGATCGCCGAGGGCGCGTTCACGATCCCCGGCTGGAAGTCGGACAACGTCTGGACCGTCGGGATCTACGCCGAGTCCGGCTTCCTCGACCCGAACAAGCCGATCCGCCGGTTCACGAAGAAGGAGATGCAGGACTTCCTCTACCGCGAGCCGACAAAGGTCAAGGTCAACGGCGTCAACCTCACCTACGAGGGCCTGATCCCGAAGATCCAGAAGTCGTTCCTGTCCAAGGACAAGGAGGCGATGCAGCCGCACATCCGGGCTTTCGTGGAACGGGCGGTCACCTTCACGACCTGCCCCGAGTGCGAGGGCACGCGGCTGAGCGAGGGCGCCAGATCGTCGAAAATCGGCAAGTTCAGCATCGGCGACGCCTGCGCGATGGAGATCCGGGACCTGGCGGAATGGGTACGCGGCCTGGACGACCCCTCGGTCGCCCCGCTGCTCACGGCGCTCCAGCACACGCTCGACTCGTTCGTGGAGATCGGCCTCGGCTATCTCTCGCTGGACCGCGCCTCGGGCACCCTCTCGGGCGGCGAGGCGCAGCGCGTCAAGATGATCCGCCATCTCGGCTCCTCCCTCACCGACATCACGTACGTCTTCGACGAGCCGACGATCGGTCTGCACCCGCACGACATCCAGCGCATGAACGACCTGCTGCTGCGGCTGCGCGACAAGGGCAACACCGTGCTCGTCGTGGAGCACAAGCCCGAGGTGATCGCGATCGCCGACCATGTCGTCGACCTGGGCCCGGGGGCCGGTACGGCGGGCGGCACGGTCTGTTTCGAGGGCACGGTGGAGGGCCTGCGGACGGGCGGCACGGTCACGGGCCGCCACTTCGACGACAGATCAGCCCTGAAGGAGTCGGTACGGAAGCCCACGGGCACGCTGCCGATCCGAAACGCGACGAAGCACAACCTGCAGGGCGTGGACGTGGACATCCCGCTGGGGGTGCTGTGCGTGGTGACGGGCGTGGCGGGGTCGGGCAAGAGCTCACTGATCCACGGCTCGCTGGTGGACACCAAGGGTGCGGTCGCCGACGGGGTGGTGTCGGTGGACCAGACCCCGATCCGCGGCTCCCGGCGCAGCAACCCGGCGACGTACACGGGACTCCTGGACCCGATCCGTACGGCGTTCGCCAAGGCCAACGGGGTGAAGCCGGCCCTGTTCAGCGCCAATTCGGAGGGTGCGTGCCCGACCTGCAACGGTGCGGGTGTCATCTACACGGACCTGGCGATGATGGCGGGGGTGGCGACGACCTGCGAGGACTGCGAGGGCAAGAGGTTCCAGGCGGCGGTGCTGGAATACCGCCTGGGCGGCCGGGACATCAGCGAGGTACTGGCAATGTCCGTGACGGAGGCGGAGGAGTTCTTCGGCGCGGGCGACGCGCGTACGCCGGCCGCGCACCGAGTCCTGGACCGCCTGGCCGACGTGGGCCTCGGATACCTCAGCCTCGGCCAGCCGCTCACCACCCTCTCGGGCGGCGAACGCCAGCGCCTCAAGCTGGCCACGCACATGGGCGACAAGGGTGGCGTGTACGTCCTCGACGAACCGACGACCGGCCTCCACCTCGCCGACGTCGAACACCTCCTCGGCCTCCTCGACCGCCTCGTCGACGCGGGCAAGTCGGTCATCGTGGTCGAACACCACCAGGCGGTCATGGCCCACGCCGACTGGATCATCGACCTGGGCCCCGGCGCAGGCCACGACGGCGGCCGAATCGTCTTCGAGGGCACTCCGGAGGACCTGGTGGCGGCACGCTCGACACTGACGGGGGAGCACTTGGCGGGGTACGTGGGCGGCTGAGCGACTTGGTGTGGGCGGGGGGTGGGTCGCGCAGCCCGGCGCCGTACGGGGTGCCGCTCTCGGTGGGACGGGAGCCGCCCCTAGCGGCACGCATGCCCGCAGCTATGCGGGTTGGACGGGCGCGAAGCGCCCTCCTAGGGGCGCGGGGAACTGCGCAACCAACCCCCACCGACCCGCAGCCAAACGCATCGGGACAGACGGGCCTTTCAGGGGCGCGGGGAACTGCGCAACCAGCCCCCACCGGCCCGCAGCCGAACACATCGGGACGGACGGGGTCTTCAGGGGCGCGGGGAACTGCGCGGCCAACCCCCACCGGCCCGCAGCCAAACGCATCGGGACGGACGGGGTCTTCAGGGGCGCGGGGAACTGCGCGACCAGCCCCCACCGGCCCGCAGCCGAACGCATTGGAGCAGGCGGCTGCACCGGTCAGTTCGAGGCCGGTGCAGCAGGCGTCGACGTGCGCGTCGCGGACCCGTCCGCCCGGACGGAGAACGCCGTGTCGCCCGCCACGGCCACGATCGCGTCCTTCACCAGCAACACGCTGGGAAACCTGTCCTCCGCCGACGTCCCCGCGTCATCCAGCTTGTCCGTACTCCACCGCACGACGCCCGTCCCACGGTCCAGCGCAAGCAGCCGACCGTACCGATTGGCGAAGTACAACTCGTCGTACCTCACCGACCGCACCGGCGCCGACAGGTTCTCCACCTGCGTGCCCACCTGCCACAGCCGAGCCCCGTCGCTCACCCCGTTCGCGGTGACGGTCCCGTCGGGCCGTACGCAGTACACCACCCCGTCGACGAGGGTGACCGTCCCGCGCGGGGTCCCCGCCAACGGGATCTCGACGACCGCACCGCTGGTCGGGTCCACCCGCAGCAGAGCCTTGTACGCCTCGTCCCGCCCGTCGTTCGACTCCCACTCCGCCTGCCGCGGCAGCGCGAACAACGGCTGCCCACCGACCTCGCCGAGCGGCAGCGCGTTCAGGGGCAGTTCGGCGAGTTCATGCGCCGTACCGTCGGCCGGGTCGAGGCGCAGGAGGGCGTTCGAGCCCTGGGTGGGATCGTCCGCGTCGACGCACGTGCCGTAGGGCACACCGCCCAGGACCAGCACGTCGCAGGCGGTGCCGGCCGACGACGTCGCCGGTGTCCGCCACATGTCCTTGCCCGTCCTGGCGTCGACGGCGACGAACTCCCTCGCCCCCTCCGGCATCGCCAGGACACCCCCGTCGAACAGGGCGGCGCTGCGGCCCGCGTCGATCTCCCGGGTCCAGACCGGTTTCCCGGTCTTCGCATCGAGGGCGAACAGCCGCTGGGTCGACTGCACGTCGGTCACGTTCGGCTGGTCGGCCCCGTACACGATCCCGTCCCGGACGCCGAGGGGCCGCTCGGCGGACAGGGGGCTGCTGCCGAACCGCCAGTCGATACGGCCCGAGGCGGCGTCGATCCGGGCGACCGTGAAGCCGGTCCCCGAGCAGTACACAGCGGATCCACCGGACGCACAGCCGGAATCCACACTGTCCGCGTTGAAGATCAGGGACTCGTCCTTGACGGGCCGGAAGAGGCTCGCCTGCCAGGGCTGCCAGCCGGTGGGAAGCGCCGGGGTGAGGGATGCGGGGGCGTCGGCCGCGGGCGGGCCGTCCGTGGTCCTCGAACTCGACACCAGGTGGTACACCGACGCGCACGCCACGGTGACGGCCAGGGCCGCCCCGACGACGACCAGGCGGCGCACCCGTCGCCCGCGACCGCCGCCCCCGGTCACGGTCGTCGCACCACCGGACCGCCGGGAGGCCCTCCGATGCCCTGGACCGGCCGGCGGACCGACCACGCCCGAGGTGGCAGCCATGTCCGGCGGGGTGGCGACCGCGTCCGGAGTGGCGGTGGCCGCGTCCGGAGCGGCAGCGACCACGTCCGGCAGCGCCCTGAACAGCCCATACAGCTCGGCGAGTTCGGGCCTGGCGCCAGGATCCTTGTCCAGACAGCGCTCGGCGATGCTCCGCAAGGGCTCGCGTACGCCGTCCAGGGCGGGCTCCGCGTGCATCACCTGATAGCCCGTCATGTACGGGCTCTCCCCGTCGAAGGGACGGTTGCCCGTGGCCGCGTACACGAGCAGCGAGCCCAGCGAGAACACGTCCGAGGCGGCGGTGACGTCCCGGGGCGCCGCGAACTGCTCCGGGGACATGAAGGGCGGGGTACCGATCAGCCGGCCGGTCACGGTGAGCGTCTGGCTGTCGACGGCACGCGAGATCCCGAAGTCGATGACGCGCGGCCCGTCCTCGGCCATCAGGACGTTGCTCGGCTTGAGATCCCGGTGCACCACACCCGCCCGGTGGATGTCCCGCAGCGCCTCGACGAGCCCGAGGGCGAGAGTACGCAACTCCCGCCCCGCCAACGGCCCTTCCTTGCTGACGATGTCGGCCAGCGTGCGCCCGGGCACGTACAGCGTCGCCATCCAGGGCACCTCGGCGTCCGGATCGGCGTCCACCACGGAGGCGGTGAAGGCCCCGCTGACCCGTCGCGCCGCCGCGACCTCCTGCCGGAACCGGGTGCGGAACTCCTCGTCCTGCGCGTACTGCGCGTGCACGACCTTGACCGCGACCTGCCGCCCCGAGGCCGAACTCCCCAGGTAGACGATCCCCATACCGCCACTGCCGAGCCGCTCGCCCAGCACATAACCGCCGACGGACGCCCCGACGGCCCCAGATTCCCCGGCGCTCAGCGGCATCGCCGCCCACCTTCCCAAAACCCCTGTGCCGCACAGCTGTTCAGGAGCCACAGAGTAGTACGCGTGCCACAACCACTTCGATGACGAAGGAGTAAGCATCCGAAGCCTGATCCGGAGCCGAAGCCTGATCCGAAGCCTGATCCGGAGCCCGAATCAGCGCAGCCACGCCTCCACCACCCCGAAGTCCGCGTCCCCCAGCCCATGCCGAGGATCGACCCGATGCAACAGGGCCCGCCCCGGGTGGTGCGCCGCCACCCAGCTCCGATCGCCCCCACCGATCTCGTCATCGAGCCAGACGAAGTCCCGCCCGGCCACCCACTCGACAAGAGGGCGAGTCTTCCAATGCCCGCCAGGCACTCCGGGCGAGCCCTCGGAGCCCGGCTCCGGCCAGGCCACCACCGGAAGATCCGGCAGCCCCAGCCACGGCGCGACACACTCGTTCGCCTCATCCATCCAGGTCGTGGCCCACACCAACTCACAGCCCAGCGCGGCGAGTCGAGGCCCGAGTGCGGGGTCGACCCTGGGCAGCAGGGGGTTCGCCTCGGACGCCGGGAGTCGTGGTCGCCGGGCGGGCTCGTACGTCGGATAGCCGTCCGGATACTGCTCCGGTGTCCCGCCGAACGGGATCAGCGGTCCGTCGACGTCCAGGAAGAGGAGAGGGGCGGGAGTGGGCGGGGCGGCAGAAAAGAAAGGGCTCGTCATCGTCCCCCTTGATACCGTAATCCCCATGACTGCCGGGTCGGCCTTGTGCCGTGAGCGAGTTGGGTGCCCGGCCTCTGAGTGAGGTCGGGGTGGGCCAGAGGCCCGCCGGTTTCTCTTTCCCTCTTTCCACGGGCTTCCCCCTTTTCCATTCCACGGGGAGTCCGTGTGACCGACAGAGAAACCACTCGCACAGAAAGCAGAGCATGCCCAACGACTTCAACCAGCCCGTCATCGACGAGTTCCGGGCCAACCGCGGCCAGGTAGGCGGCTACTTCGAAGGCGCCCGTCTCCTTCTCCTCACCACCACCGGCGCCCGTACAGGAACCCCCCACACCACACCCCTCGGCTACCTCCCCGACGGCGGCGAGCGAGTCCTCGTCATCGCCTCGGCCGCGGGCTCCTCCAGGCATCCCGACTGGTACCGCAACATCCTCGCCCACCCCCAAGTCACCGTCGAGTCAGGCGTGTTCACGTACGAGGCCCGTGCCGTCGTCCTCGACCGCGACGAGCGCGACCGGATCTTCGCGCGTGCCGTCGAGGCCGAGCCGGGGTGGGCCACGTACCAGGAGAAGACCGACCGGATCATTCCCGTGGTCGCCCTGTACGAGATCGAGCAGGGCGGGCCGCCCCGTATCAACGCGTCCGGCGTGGGCGAGGCCATCAAGGTCGTCCACGACGCCTTCCGGCATGAACTCGCCCTGATACGCAAGGAGATGAGCGAAGCGACCAGCGACACCGCGCCCCTCGGCGCCCAGTTGCGCGCCAACTGCCTCACCTTCTGCGCGGGGCTGCACAATCACCACACCGGCGAGGACATCGGCCTGTTCCCCTTCCTAGCCGACCGCCACCCCCAGTCGGCCCCCGTCCTGGAACGCCTGCGCACCGAGCACGAGCGGATCGCCGAACTCGTCCAGCAACTGCGCGGGGCTCTCTCCGGCGAGGGCGAGGGCGAGGACACCGACCCCGGCGCCGTCCGGGCGGAGGTCGAGCGTCTCACCCTCGAACTCGAAGCCCATCTCACCTACGAGGAAGAGCAGTTGATCCCGTTGCTCTGATGTTCCGAAGCAGCGACAGTGGGGCGCCTTCCGCTAAGGCGCCCCACCCCCTCTCCAACACCTTCAGAACGGCAACGGCCGCCCATGCACGACCTCCAGCCGTGACACCGCCCGCGTCAGCACCACGTACAGCCGATGCAGCCCCCGCCCGGTCGCCCCCTCCCCCTCCCCCTCCACGATCGCGGCGGGCTCGACCACGACCACGTGGTCCCACTCCAGCCCCTTCACCGCCTTCGCCGACATCACCGCGACCCGGCCCCCGTCCAACACCCCCGACGCCCCCAACACCTCCCGTACGGCGGCCACTTCGCCCTCGGCCGCCACGACCCCCACCGACCCCTCCCCGTCCAGCGCCCGCCCCACCGCGGCCACCACCTCCCCGGCGACATCCGCGGCCTCCACCACCCTCAACTCCCCGTCCCCGCGCAGGGATCGAGCCGGCGGCACCGCCACCTCCAGCCTCTCCAGCAGTCGGTTGGCGAAGTCGACCACCGTCCTCGGCACCCGGAACCCGGTCGTCAGCGGGATCACCGTGGCGTCCGGCTTGCCCAGGTGGCCCAGGTGGGGCTCCCACGCCCGTGCCGCCCACGGTGTGGTGCCCTGGGCCAGGTCGCCCAGGACGGTCAGCGAACCGTAGGGCGCCCGGCGCGCGATCACCCGGCACTCCATCGGGGAGAGGTCCTGCGCCTCGTCGATCACGACATGGCCGTATCCCTCGGGGTGTTCGATCAGACCGGCGACCTCGTCGAGGAGGACCAGGTCGGCGGCCGACCAGCGCGCCGACTTCCACGACCTCGGCGGACGCGCCCACCGCACCGCCCGCTGCTCCTCCGCCCCCAGCAGCCCCTCGGCGGCCCGCGCCAACGCCCGTTCGTCGCTGAGGAGTTCGGCCAGCACCTCCTCCGGACGCACCCTCGGCCACACCGCCTCCACGTACGCCCCGACCGGCCGCGCCCGCTCGATCCGCCGTACCCAGCCGTTCGACTGCGCCCCCGCCCGCCGCTCCGCCTCCCGCTGGATACGGGCCACCACCCGCGTCCGTACCCGCTCGCGCCCCACCCCGTACGGCGGCTCCTCGGCCCGTACGCCCGCCACGATCCGCGCCAGCTCGGCCGCAGGGATCCGCCAGCGGTACGAATCGTCCGGCACCTCAAGGGAGTTCGGATACCCCTCGGTGACCACGCGTGCGTACAGCGCCCGGCGCAGCACCTCCGCCATCCGCGCGTCGTGCTTCACGACGGCCGCCAGCTCGTCGTCCTCCGCCCGCACCGGACGGCCCGGGCCCGCGATCTCGTCCGTGACCGTGGACTGCCGTACGCCCGTCTCGCCGAGGGCGGGCAGCACTTCCGAGATGTACGAGAGGAACGTGCGGTTGGGCCCGAGGATCAACAGGCCGCCGCGCTGGACGCGTTGGGGGTGGGTGTAGAGAAGGTACGCGGCCCGGTGCAGCCCGACGGCCGTCTTGCCGGTGCCGGGCGCACCCTGCACACAGACGGAGACGCCGAGCCCGGCCCGTACGAGATCGTCCTGCTCGGGCTGGATCGTCGCGGCGATGTCCCGCATGGGCCCGACCCGGGGCCGGGCGATCTCCCGCGCGACCAGCCCGTCCGCGCCACCCGCCAACTCCCCTTCGTCCGCGCCCCCTTCCGTGAGGTGCTCGTCCTCCAGGCCGGTCAGGTCGGCGGAGTCCCCCGTACTGCCGGGCGCCCAGCCGAATCGGCGCCGCACGGCCACGCCCTGCGGATCGCGGGCGCTCGCCTGGTAGAAGGCGCGGGAGACGGGGGCCCGCCAGTCCACGACGAGGGGCGGGCGGGTCGGATGCTCGGAGATCCGCAGCCGCCCGATGTGATAGCGCGCACCACGGTGATCACCCCCGTCGTCACCCTCTCCGAAGTCCAGCCGGCCGAAGAACAACGCCCCTTCGGGCAGTTCGCCCAGCTCCTTCGCCTTGCTGCGCAGCTGGTACCCGAGCACTTCCGCGTCCGCCCCGGAGGCGGAGACGTCCTCGCCGGTGACGACATGCTCCTGGGCGCCGGCGATCATCGCGGCGAGGGCGGCACGGCAGACGTCGTGATGGGCACGTTCGCGGCGCAGGGCGTCACGGAGCGGGGAGTCGGGTGGCGTCATTCCAGCAAGCCTACCGAAATAACGTAACCGAGTTAAATATTTTACCCAGTCTTGTCAGTCGCGTCGCCCACACCGCCCGGCCCCACACCCACCGCCCGAAGCCACGGCAGCCCCGCATCCAGCTGCCCGAACGCCGCCTCGGCCGCCTCGACCGCGTCCCCGCGCACGGCCTCCACCGCCTCCCCCGCGGCTATCCGCCGCCAGTTCTCCTGCGCGAGGATCCGCTGTACGGCGATGATCTGCCCAGCCGCGAGCCGGGCCGCCAGGGTGCCGCCCAGGGCACCGGCGAGCGCCGCCTCCGACCGCTGCTGGTACTCGTACGCCCGTGCGACCAGCGACGGGGTGCCGTAGAGCAGACCGTGGAAGGCGAGCACCCCGGGGGCGTCGTTGAGGCCGGTGACCGGGTCCTCGCGGCTCAGCCCGTCGAGGAACTGCCGGCGCAGCGCGTCGACCGGCGACGTGCCCGCCCCCGCCCCCGCGCGGGCCGCCCGGACCACCCGCGCCGCCTCGTCCTCGTGATCCGCGAAGCGGTGCACGACGAGGTCCTCCTTGGCCGGGAAGTACCGGAACAGCGTCGGTTTCGAGATCCCGGCCGCGGCGGCGATCTCCGCGACGGAAACCGCGTCGAAGCCCTTCTCGAGGAAGAGCCCGATCGCGATGTCGGACACGTTCTGGTACGTCTGCCGCTTCTTGCGCTCACGCAGCCCGATCTCTGCCATGGAAGGGAGCGTACGCACTGTCGGAACCCCCGCGTCCACGCCGGGAAACAGTTACAGGATCGGTCCCGGCTCCAGGTTCAACGCGGTCAGCGCGGCGACCACGGTCGCCTGGACCGACACCACCGCCCGGCCGGCGTCGACTGCCTCCAGGTCGGTGCGGGTGGCCAGCCGGTCGAGGTCGACGTACGCGGAACGGACGATCTCCAGTCGGTGGTACGTGCGCCGGTCGCGCCGCCAGTCGCGGGTGTAGTGCGGCGGCAGGGCCAGCTCCCAACGGCGCAGCATGCGGTGCCGCATGACCGGGCGGGAGCGGGCGAGGTGGAAGTGGCGGACCAGGTCGTACAGGGGGTCGCCCACCATCGCACGCTCCCAGTCGACGAGAGCCAGAGAGAACCTTTCCTCGTTCAGGCGTACGAGGTTCCAGAGGCGCAGGTCGCCGTGCAGGAGCGTGGGGGTGCGCGGGCTGACCCGGTAGCGGGACAGGATCCGGTGGAGGCGGTCGGGACCGGGCAGGCCGGACCGCTCGGCGAGGCGGCGCGACTCGTCGGGCAACGCGTCGACCAGCCGGACGAGGCGGTCCGTCATCCGCTCGTAGAAGACTCCGGCGGTGGCCGTCGGGTCGAGGGCGAAGTAGTCGACCGTGGTGAGGGCGCAGAGCTGGTCGACCAGGTCGTCGGCCTCGTACAGCCGAAGGCCGGACAGCGGGCGCCGGGGCGGTGTGCCGCCGTCGCCCTGACCGACGTACGTGTGGATGAGGAAAGGACCCGCCGGGTCGCCGTCGTCGCCCATGGCCAGCACACGCGGCACCGCCACCGGGACGCCCGCGTTCTCGATGAGCTGGAGCACCACGTGCTCGGCGTGCAGACCCGTTTCGCGCCGGGGGGAGGGCGTCCTGCCTGGGCGGCGTACGAGGACCGGGTCGCGCCGGCCCCGCACCCGCACCACCGGGTTCACGTCCGCCGTGCCCGTACGCACGTTGCGGGCCGCCGCCGAGCGCTCCGCGAGAAGCGCGTCGGTGACCTGGACGTCGGTGAAATCGGGCAGGTGCGGGTGGTCGCGGCCCGGCTTCCAGTGGACGGTTTCCGTCTCCCGGCCGCTGCGGATCGGTGCGCCGAGCCGGAAGAACGTCCAGCGGACCAGCACCTCCTCGATCTCCCCCTCGTCCGGGACGTCCCGCAGGGCGAGCGGCTCCGCGGCCGCCGTCAGCGCCCGGTGCACACTCCGCACGGACTTCACGAGTTGCCGGGGGTCGGGCGACCGCTCCAGGTCGTACGCCGCGCGGATCACGTCGGGGTAGACGGACTGAGCCCGCTCGAAGGCGATGTACTGGGGCAGGTCCTCGTCCAGCCCGCGCACCGAGGCCGGGCTCACCCCGCGCATCGCCTCCGCCCAGGCCTCGATCGCCTCCTTGGCCTGCCCCTCGGGGTAGCCCATGCGCACGAGATGGATGGCGAGGTCGTGCAACGGGTCGCCGTAGGTGGCGAGTTCCCAGTCGACGGGGATCAGCCGCGGCGGCTCGTCGGCGGTGACGATCACGTTGGCCCGGTGCAGGTCGCCGTGCAGGACGCTGTACGGCCGGCGGGTCATCCGCGGTACCCGGCCGGCCATTCTCCGCAGACCGCCGTCGGGGATTCCCAGGGCCCGGAACAGCGGGCCGTAGACAGCTGTGTTGGCCTGTCGGACGACCCGGTCCGCACGATGGATCAGGTGCCGCAGGAAGGCCCGGCTGTCGTCGCCCTGGGGCCAGCCCGGCGGCAGCGGGGGCAGTTTTTCGAGGGGTACGAGCGTCAGGCTCGCCAGAATGCCGGCCATCGTCGCGATCGCCCCACGGTCGACGGGGGTCCCCCGGGGGGAGTCGTCGGACAGCGGGCGACCGGACACGAAGCCGAACAGGCTGGATTTCCCCCAGTCCTGCGTCAGGCACTGCGGCACGCCCGGCAGGGTGCTCCTGATGGCGTCGAGGATCCTCGCTTCCTCGTCCGGCCAGGTCTTCACCGCCACGACCGGCAGGCCCCTGCGGGGTATCCGGACCATGACCAGTCTGCCCTCCCGGCAGCGGAGGACCTGCGCCAATTCAGGAGTGAGCGCGAGTACGTAGTTCGAGTTGTGGTGCCCTTCGAGCAACTCCCCCTTTTTGCACGCCAGTTCAACGAACAGGCCGTACACGGTGGGGTGCGGGGCAGGGGGTGTGCCCAATGGAGTTCCTGTGCCTCGTGTGCGTAGTGCTGGATACCGACTGTAGAACACTCATGTGGCCAACGAGGCGAGAGTCACTCAAATGAGTTTAAGGGAAAGCGATTTCCGTATCCTGGTGATCATTTCCCTGTCGATCACTCCGATCCCGGTCCCGTCGTTCACGATGCCAGCGCACCAGGGATGTCATGACATACCGAAGAGTTGGTACACCCATAAGCCCCAGGGGCTCCGCTCCGCCCAGCAGAGCCCCGTGCACCTTCGAAGCCTCGCGATAAAGCTGCGGCCAGTTGAACCTGGCACCGGAACCAAGAATCTGCGTGGCACGGATCACGTCGGTGAAAACCGATTGCGCGCGCTTGAAATCCATGATTTTGGGGAGATCGCTCTCCCAGTTCTTCGCGCTGCCCGGCCTGACCTGCTCGGCGAGCGAACTCCAGCGCTCGGCAAGGGAATCGTGCTGCTTTTCCGGATAGCGCATGAGGTACAGATGCGTGGCCAGGTCATAGAGCGGATCGCCGAACATCGCCAGTTCCCAGTCGATCGTCCAGAGCCGGTTCTCCCGGTCCAGGATGAGATTCTCCCGGTGCAGATCGGCATGGAGCAGACAAAAGGGACGTTCGGTCAGGTCCGAAACGTTCTTTCTGAGCTTTTTGAAGGAGTCCGCTTCGATACCCAGCGCGTCGAAGAGGGACTTGAAGTCCTCGAGATTCTCCCGGTAGACGCGCTCCTCGGCGAAGGTGATGAGCCGTTCCAGGAACTCCGAGCTGTTGGGGTCGGTGGCCCGGTCCTCGGGCTCGCACACACGGGGCGTTTTCAGGGTGTCCGCCGAGATGGCGAGCATCTGCGCGAAGAGCGCGAGGACCTGGTCGACCACCTCGCCGGGGACCTCCCGGCCCGAGCGGTGGCGCGCGGCCAGCGTCCGCCCCTCGATGAACCGCTGCAACCGCAGGTCCCCGGCCTCGATCAGCTCGGGAATGCCGTCGACGCGCCCCTGGAGGTCCGCCAGCAGTTGTTCTTCCGAGACGTAGCAACGCCGGTCGAACCAGAGGAGGTTACTGCGCGGCTCCCGAACCTTGCCGCGCAGTCGCCGACCGTCGGTGGCAACTCCGGGAAGCGGGATCACGTGTGTCACATGGTGGTAGCCCTGGTGTGTTTCCTCGATCACATCGACCACATGCGCGTCGCCACCGGTCACCTTGACGACCCTCCCGAAGGCTGCGTCGGAGGCCGTACGGGCGGCCCGCTCCGGAGCCGGAGACACTCCGTTCGGCTGCATCGCCCGCTCTCCTGCCTGAAACCCGCCGCCGTCCGGCGTGGACCGTCGGGACCCTGCACCACCGGACCCCACACCCGTGGGTGAGGGAAAGATGCACGGTACTCCTCCACGCATCAGCATGGTGCCAGAAGGGATTCACCCGCCCGCACCGTTCCCCACCATCATCCCAACAGCCCCGGCACCGATCCTCGTTCGGTCCCGCGCCGGGCACTTGAGTGCCCTCCCGCATGAGCGACGTATCTCCTGGAGGAAACTGGGAAGGCCTGAAAAGTAGGGGACGCGCCCCCAGACGTTGAGATTGTCCTCATAGCGACGAGGAGACCGGCAAAGAGAACAAGTAGACTTCTGGGCGACGACCCCGAATGCCCTATTCAGCAGGATCCGCCCATGGGCTGGCCGTCGGCCGCCCGTGCCACACTCGGCGGTGACGGCACCGCCGACGTCGCCCTTGACGGTTGGGTAGCGAACTCCGTGGCGCAGCCTTCGCCTTGGCTGCCTGCGGAGGCCGTTTCTTGACGCACGCGGAGCAGTCCGGGCGGCCTCGCCTCCGTCAACTGACTGAGGCCGCCGGCTGACTGCATCGCAAACCTCAATTCGCCCAGTGGATCTGAAGGTGTGATCCTCCGAGCCGGAGCGCACCCGTGTGGTAGCGAACCGGTCAGCGAGGAGAGGGAGACAGTTCGCGTGCGACGTTCCAATACGTGTCGAAGAGTTCACGACGTCGTTCAATGGCCTCACGGGCCCGCTCGCCGTCGTTCCAACGCCAGCGTGTCAGGCGGGAGTCGTATCCGATGAGATCCAGTAGCCGATCTTCATTCGCCGCGCCCTCTCCGGACGTCGCCCCCTCCGAGTGGTACTCGTAGGGCCGCAGCTCGGTCTTGTCGTAAATCCCCTCGAAGGCCCGGTCGTTGTTGATGAGATAGAGCTTCAGCGAGGGGGAGATGTGCATCACGCGGAACTCGACGGAGAGCGTGCCCCAACCCTTGACCTGTACCCTCCCGACCATCGATTTGAGATCGGTCTCGTAGTCCTTGATCTGGCGTACGAGCCGCTGCCGGAAGCCGGCGGCATCCGTCACCTTCCCGTCCGCCCTCACCAGGCCCGGCACATCCATCGGCTGGGTGAAGTCCGGCAACAGGACCCTCACATACACAGACCGCTGGGCGTTGGAGGGTATCCGCTCCAGAAGGGTCTTCAGCGGAATCGTGAAGGTCTCTCCGGTGAAACCCAGCGCCGACAGATGGACTTCACCGCCAACCTCCAGCGCCTCCTGGAACTCGGCCTGCAGACTACTGGGCGTGACCACTTCCCCCGCCCGGGGTCCGAGAAGCGCGTTCAGTTGCTGCACCTCCTCGGTCAGCTGCAGCACGGTGGCGTGCAGGCTCCCCGTTCCCTCCCGCTGCGCCTCATGGGCCGTGTTCAGCCGCTGCACCTCGGCGTAGAGGACGTATCCCACCAGACTGAGCAGCGCACCACCGATGTACGCTTTTCCCTCCAGCGCGTCTCCTACTGGCCTGACGAACTGCCCCACCAGCCCGGTGAGGAAGATCGCCAGGAGCAGCAGCTTGGTCATCGTGCTCTCGGCACGCTCCCAACCCGCGGCCACTCTCCTTCTCAGCGGCACCCCTGGATCTGACACCAAATCCCCCTGTTGGCAATGGAGTTGTATCAAGTTCGCTCATAGTGCCTGCCTACAGGGCCGTCCGGAAGAGGACATCGGGATCACGGCCTTCGACCGGTACAGAGGCGATCTCCGTCTGCTGTGGTCGCGCGTCGTCAAGCAAGGGCCCACGACGTGAGTACGAGCGCCGCACCAACTTCACCCAGTCCCGACTGCTTGCGAACGTTGCGCCCGTATCCGAGCGAATCTCCCGACGCACAGAACCCCTCCCAACACCAGCCCGCGCACCGGGCACGTGAGTGTCCGGTGCGCGCTCAACGCACGTTCCGACGAACGAGGAGACTCATGAGTGGCGCCCCCGGTGACCACCGCGCCCAGGACCCGCACTGCCTGCGCGCCCTGCTGCGCGACACACACGCGGTGCTGATCGACTTCGACGGCCCCGTCTGCGACCTGTTCGGCGGCTCCTCCACCGCGCACATCGCCGACGAGGTCAAGGCCCGGGCGGAACAGGCCTGGCCCGGCACCGGGTTGGACGCGGACGTCCGGGACTGCGCCGACTCGCACGGCATCCTCCGCAGGCTCGCCGCCATGGCGGACCGGCACGCGCCCGCCCTCGACGGACCGCTCGACTGGGCGGACGAGATCGTCGAGAAGTACGAGTACGCCGCGGTGCGTTCGGCTCTGCGCTCGACCCGGGGAACAGCCGGCGCTAGCGAACTCGTAGCGGCGCTGCACGCCCGAGGAAAGCCCCTGGCGATCGTGACCAACAACGCGGAGGGTCCCGTACGGGAATACCTCCAACACATCGGTCTGCTAGGGCGGTTCGAGGCGGTCTGCGGACGCGATCCGCACGATCCCCGGCTGATGAAACCCCATCCGGATTCGATCCGGCGGGCATTACGCCTTCTCTGCGACCCGGAACCCGGACAAGTCCTGCTCATCGGCGACCAGTTGACGGATCTGACGGCATCCACCGAAGCGGGCGTACGTTTCCTGGGATTCACCCCTTACGACGACCGGGCGCGCGAAATGCTGCGCCGGGGAGCGGATTTCGTGGTCGCCTCGCACGCTCCGGTCGTCGAGTCGGTGGCGGAATCGCCCTCGGGCGGTCAGTCCTCCGCGAGGTGTTTCCAGACCGAGTCGAACCACGACTGCATGCTCGCCACGAACACCGACCCCTGGGATTCCGGACCGCCGGAATCCGACGCACCGGATTCCGGGGGCTCCTCGCCCCGCACATAGTGCATGAGGGTGGCGCCGATCCCGACGACGTCGATCGCGGCAAGGGGTTTCGTCTCGTCCTCCAGCACGATGGGGCGCTCGACCACCTCGTACATTCCGAACAGCGCGTCCGTGCCGTTGAGCAGATAGAGCTTGAACGCCGGGACGATCGGCACCCGCCGGATCGCCACCTCGACGTTCTCCACCAGCCCTTCCGCCCGCAGCATGCCCAGCACATGGCGCAGCGAGGTCTCGTGCCGGCTGGTGATGGCCCGGAGCCGGTCCACGGGGCGGGTGTCGGTCGCGTCGGCCAGGGCCCGCGGATACGGCAGCGGCAGATCGTCGGTGGGCAGCAGCATGCGCAGGGCGATGCTCCGCGGGGCGGCGATCTCCCCGGTCCTGATCCGTTCCGCCTGGAGCCAGATGTGCCCCTGCAGGGACTCGGAGGTCAACGTGGAGACGTCCAGGGTGACTTCGGGCTTCGTGAACGCCTCGCGGATGTGCGGGGCCAGGGTCGTACGCCCGGGACGCGCGAGCCGTACCGCGCCCACCGGCAGGGCGGCGGCTCCCGGCTGTGCGCCGCCCGTACGCGCGGGCTCCGGTACGGCGATCACCCGGGAGCCGCTGCCCTGACGGGACTCGATCAGGTTCCGGTCGGTGAGCACGCGCAGCACCCGCTGGACGGTGTCCCGGGACACCCCGAACTCCTGGGCGAGTTCACGCTGGGGAGGCAGCAGAGAGCCCAGTGGATAGAGCGCGGGTGTCCCCTCGTCGCCGGACATACGGAGGATCAGTTCGGCCAGGATCCGCTCGAACTCCCTGCCGCCGCCCTCGGTGCCACGCTGGTTGTCCTGTTGCTCACCCACACATCGACCGTACCTCTTCCGGACCGCGGCCACACCAATTTGCGTCAACCAACCAACCACTTGAGCAGGGCAGTTAAGGGATCTCCCTCCCCGGGAAGACCAATCCCGAAGGGCAACCAGTCCAATTGGACGGCAAGTTGAGTGATTGACTGCTGTGGAAGGTGCGGGTGGGGGACATGCTTCTTCTTCAAGTGCTGTACGCGTTATGCCAGTTCGCGTTGAGCGTGCTGGCGCAGCTACGGCTCGGGCTCTTCGGCCTGATCCTGCTGAGCACGATCTTCGTCGGAATCAGGTCGCGTCACAACGGCCTGGCCGTGGGCGCGGCCGTGGTGTTCGCGCTGCTGATGACTCAGGCCTGACCGGCCCGCGCCTGCCTGCGGACCGCCCGTAGCACCGGCGCCAACGAGGCCACCATCGTTTCCGCACCCGCTGCCCTGAGCATCTTCTCCTTCTCCTCGTTACGCGCGTAGCCCAGGAAGGGCACCCCGGCGTCGCGTGCGGCGAAGTAGTCCGAGGGGGTGTCGCCGATCATCAGGGCCGCGGACGGGGCCGCGCCCATCGCGTTCAGGGCGCGGTTGAGGCAGTGCGGGTCCGGCTTGAGGAGATGGAGGTCCTGGGTGCGGCCGTAGACGTGCGGGGTGAAGCACCTGGTCAGATTGCGCCCCGCGAGGTAAGTGCGCACCACTCTCGGGGAGTTGTTGGTGGTGATCGCGAGTCTGGATCCGACGGCCTTCCAGGTCTGTATCAGGATGTCGGCGTACGGAGTGGGCATCGACCTGGGCACCGCCCGGAGTTCCTCCTGGGTGAGGCGTTCCTCCAGCTCCGCCACCAGGTCGCTGCCGGAGTGCCCGCGGTCGACGGCACGCAACACCTGGTGCGGATCCAGGGATTCGAGCTCCCGCTCCGTCAACAGGCCGTGCAGCCCCCGGCCTTCGAGCCAGTCGACCAGCCGGATCGCCACCCGCTCGGCCGAATAGCCCGCGAACAGCCGGCAGATCGGCCCGTCGAAGTCCCAGAGGACGACGCGGGCGGGTGCGATCAGTTGCCGCAGGCTCTCCATCAACTGGTTCTCGATCTCGTTCACGGTCCCTGCGGCTGCTGGTTCGGTCTGTGTCGTATCAGAGGTCACTAGGAGAGTGTCAGGTCCGACGTGATGGTTTCCCAAAGGGCGTCGAACCACTTCTGGGATTGCTCGACGAACGCCGTGTCCCGTTCACCGGCCCCTTTGCCGAACGAGAAGAGCAGCGACTCGGTGCCGAGGGCGTCGTACATGTCGAGCGTGACCCCGCTCTCCCCCGCCTCCTCGCGGCGGGCGATCACGTAGTACGCGATCAGCGCCTCGGTCTCGTTGAGCAGGTACAGCTTCACCGGCGGGGTGAACGGGAGCGCCCGGAACGTCACCCGTACGTCGATGCCGTGCGAGTGGCGCAGGGCCAGCAGGTTGTGCCGCAGGACATGCCCCTGGGCGTTGCGCTGCGCCAGCCAGCGCTGGTGGACCGGGTCGGCGTCACTACGGCCCTCGACAGAGACCGGGAAGGCCAGTGTGATGTCCCGGGACGGCAGCAGGATGCGTACGTCGATCGACTGGGGGCGGATGCGGCCCTCGTGGATCAGCCGGACCGGTTCACCGACGGCCAGCATCAGGGTCTCCGCGGTGAGACAGGCCGCGTCGATGCGGACGTGCGGTGCCGAGAACGCCTCCGTCAGCCGCGGCGCCAGCCCCACCATCGTCGGCTGCGGCCCTTCCCGGGGCAGGGTCATCGCGGCGACCCGCGGCGGGCTGCCCTTGCTGACGTTGGTGAGCAGCTGCTCGGAGTGCAGGACGCGCAGCGCCTCCCGTACGGCACCTCGCTCGACCCCGAACTCCTCGGCCAGCTCGGCCTGAGTGGGCAGCCTGTCGCCCGGCCGCAGGTCGCCACTGCGGATGCGGTCACGCAGGGCGTCGGCGATCTCCTGGGGCGACTGTCTTCTGCTGCCGTTCACTGCCACGTTCTCCTGGGTCACGACCAAAACGCTACAACTTCGATCCATCTATGGGGAGTTGTTTGAAAGTTGTTTATGACTAGGGGCCAAGTGGGGACAACCTATTCAGAGTTGGTTGCCAACTTGGTGAAGTTGGCATAAGTTTACCTCCCCTCCATCACCTTGCCACCGCCCCTGAGCTTGAAGGAGGAACCACCATGCCCGCCATCGCCCTCCTCGCCGCCGTCTTCATCAGCGGCTTCCAGCAGCTCATCAGCTGGAAGTACGGCACCTCAGGTGTCGTAGGCCTGCTACTGCTCACCGTAGGCATCAAGGCCAAGAACGCGACCATCAGCTCCATCGGGGCGGTGGTCCTCGCCCTGCTGGTCACGGGCCCCGCCCTGTGACCGTCGTAGACCGCTGTGGGAGACCTCAGTCCGTGAGCGTCAGCTCCGAACTGATCGTCTCCCACAGCGCGTTGAACCACAGGTGCGACTGCTCCACGAAGGTCGTGTCCCGGAGTCCGGCGCCCTGCTCGAACGCGAACAGCATCGACCGGACGCCCTCGGCGTCGTACATCTCCACCTGCTCGTGGTCGATCTCCGCCGCGCGCCTCTTCAGCGTGTAGTACGCGAAGAGCGCCTCCGACTCGTTGAGCAGATACAGCTTCACCGGTGGCGTGAACGGGAGGGCCCGGAAGGAGACGCGCACGTCGATACCGTGCGTGGCGCGCAGGGCCAGCAGATTGTGCCGGAGCACCTGCCCCTGGGCGTTGCGCTGGGCCAGCCAGCGGCGCTGCAGCAGGCTGGTGGCCTCGGACCCGGCCGGGGAGCCGTCCGCCAGGGCCACCGGCGCCGGCCACGCGAGGTCGATGTCCCGGCTCGGCAGCAGCACCCGGACGTCGATCCTGGCCGGATTCAGTCGTCCGGTGTGGATCTGCCGCAGCGGCTCACCGATGGCGAGGGTGAGCGAGACGGCCGTCAGACACAGGGCGTCGATGGCGACGTGCGGCACCGCGAAGGCGGCCTCGATACGGGGCGCGAGGGCGACGGTGGTGGGCAGCGGCGGGGCGGCGGGGCCGGTCAGTGCGGGTCCGGGATCGGGCGCGACCGTCGCCGGGCTCCCCTTGCTGACGTTGGTCAGCAGCCGCTCGGCGTGCAGGATGCGCAACGCCTCGCGTACGGCACCCCGCTCGACGCCAAACTCCTCGGCCAGCCTGGCCTGGGTGGGCATGCGCTGGCCGGGCCGCAGCTCACCGGTCCTGATCCGGGTGCGCAGGGCGTCGGCCACCTCGCGGTGTGACCTCTGAGGCTCCACAACCAAACACTACAACTTCCCGCCATCTTTGGGCAGTTCCAGTGAAGGTGGTTATGAGACGCCTCCAAGTGGAGATAAGTACAGTGAAGTTGGCTGCCAATAAACACCAATGACCACCAACTTCGGCAACATGGTCAAACCTTCCACAGGTTGGCTGCCGAACTCTTCTCCGGAGGGGAGCCTGGAGCTCGGCAGCCACCACGAGTCGGGGAAGAGAGGTCGGATCAGAAGATGTCCGGGCACCAAGGACGCCTGGACGTACGCAGCAGGGCGTCGGCCACTCGGGCGGCGCCCGCTCGTTCTTCCCGCACCCGCCCCAGCGCGGCAAGCCGCACGGCCGACTCGTCACCGAGCCACAGCGCGGCCAACTCCCGCACATCAAGGGTGAGTTCGGCGGCGTCGCGACTGCCCGGGGTACAGGACCCGACCCCCTCGGCGGACACGTCCAGCCGATACCGCCCACCGGCGAACCCGTCCGCGTCGACGACGTCAAGGACAAGACCGCGACCACCCGTACCGCTACCGCTGTCGTAGGGACGAGCTTCCAGAGCCCGTACGACATCCAGGATCCGCACCCACAGCCAGTCCGCGTGTGCGGTGAGCCTGGCGGCGCGTGGGTCCGGCAGGAAGAAGGGGAGCAGGTCGTCCGGGGCCCGCCAGCCGGTCTTGACCTTGGTGATCCAGTCGATCGAGCAGAGGTACTGCCACAGGGCGCGCTCGGCGGCCGGGGTCGCGGCGATCAGCCAGTTCACATCGGCGGTGTCCTGCGGCTGCTTCGCTTCCCACTTGTCGTCGGCCTCGTAGGAGACAAGCCCGTCGACCTCCCCGTCCGCCGAACGGTAGACGGCGTAGAAGGGCTCGTCCCAGGACCCCCCGAACCGCACCACCCCGGTGTTCACCTGCCACCAGCGCTCGTCACGGCTGACGGCACCCGGCTGCTGCCGCGCGAGCCGCGCGTGCAGTTCGGGTCCCAGCTTGCGTACGTCCTCCGCGTCCACGAGGTCGATACGGCCGCCGTCCGTCGGGCCCGCCCAGCGGGGGTCGAGGCCGGTGCGCGGTACGTCGATGGTCCACTCGGAGGTCCAGGTGGCGGGGCCGAAGCCGTACCGTCCGTAGATCGGGTACTCGGCGGCGATCAGGGTCGCGACGACGTCCCCACGGTCCTTCGCGGCGGCGAGGTCCTGGGCCATCATGCGGGTGAGGATGCCCCGGCGGCGGTGGGTGGGGGAGACGGTGACGTTGGAGATGGCGTCGGCGGGAACGGTCGCGCCGCCACCCACGCTCAGTTCCTGCGGGAACGAACGGAAGGTCGCCACACACCGCCCGCCGTCGAACGCGCCGAGCGTCCGCGCCGGCAGAAACTGCCCACGCCGCGCCTCCAGTTCCACATCACTGACCTCGGGCGACCGAAGAAACCCGGTGCTCAGGGCCCGGGTCCACTCCCGGAGTCCGTCTTCACTGACGGGGCGTATGTCGATGGCGTCACGGGGGGTCATGGGGCCAGGCTAGGGGGAGGGGCCGGGGGTGTCGCGCGGATTTTTCTCGCCCCCGCCGCCCCTACCCGTCCCATCCCTGGGGGCTGCCGCCCCCAGACCCCCGCTTCGGCCTGAACGGCCTCGTCCTCAAACGCCGGACG